>RGYP01000047.1 GCA_010031985.1 Gammaproteobacteria bacterium | reverse complement strand
CTGACCGCTCCCTGCCGCAGGAGCTCATCCAGCGTCGCTCGACGCGCAGCCGGCACGCAGTGCAGGCAGTCCTCACGCGAGCCATGTTCTATGAATTCATCCGGAATGCCGATCAGATGCAGGGGCAAGGCCACGCCCGCCGCAACGAGCGCCTCGGCCACGGCCGAGCCCGCGCCCCCTTGCACGGCATTTTCCTCGACCGTGATCAAGGCTCGGTGTTGCGCTGCCACTTGCAGCACGAGCGCCACATCGAGGGGTTTGACGAAGCGCATGTCGATCACCGTGGCATCGAGGCGCTCGGCGATTGGCAACACTGCATGCAGCAAGGTCCCGAACGCCAAAATCGCGAGCCCACCGTGGCCTTCGCGACGAACTCTGCCGCGCCCGACGGGCAGTGCGGTCATTTCGCGCTCGGCTGTCGTGCCGTTGCCGATGCCCCGCGGGTAGCGCACGACCGCAGGGCCTTCGAGCGTGGTTGCCGTGTACAGCATCTGCCGACACTCGTTTTCATCGGAGGGCGCCATCACCACCATGTTCGGGATGCAGCGCAGATAGGCAATGTCGTAGGCACCCTGATGAGTCGCGCCATCACCGCCGACGAGCCCCGCGCGATCGAGTGCAAAGACGACGGGCAGGTTTTGCAGCGCGACGTCGTGGATCAACTGGTCGTAGCCGCGCTGCAGGAAGGTCGAGTAAATCGCGACCACCGGGCGCAACCCCTCGCAGGCGAGACCGGCCGCAAAGGTCACGGCATGCTGCTCCGCGATCGCCACGTCGAAATAGCGCGTGGGAAAGCGCCGTGAAAATTCGACCAGACCCGAGCCCTCGCGCATCGCCGGGGTGATGCCGACGATCTTCGGATCGCGTTCGGCCATGTCGCAGAGCCAATCACCAAAGATTGCCGAGAACGAGGGTCCGGTGGACTTTTCTTTGAAAATGGTGCCGCTTGCCGGATCGAAGGCGCCCGGACCGTGCCATTTGATCGGATCGGCCTCGGCGGGGGCGTAGCCCTTGCCCTTGCGCGTAACCACATGCAGGAACTGCGGGCCCTTCAGCAGGCGCATCCGCTCGAGCGTGCGCACCAGCGACTTGATGTCGTGGCCGTCGATCGGTCCGATGTAATTGAAGCCGAGCGCCTCGAACAAGCCACCGGGCAGCATCATCCCCTTGAAGTACTCCTCCGAGCGCCGCGCAAGTTCCCAGGCCTTCGGCATGTTGGCGAGCACTTTCTTGCCCGTCTCGCGCAGCGCGGCGTATTTGCGACTCGAGAGCACGCGCGCGAGGTAATTCGACAGCGCGCCGACGTTCTCCGAAATCGACATGTCGTTGTCGTTGAGGATCACGAGCAAATCGGTGCGCAGCGAGCCGGCGTTGTTGAGCGCCTCGAAGGCCATGCCCGCGGTCATCGCGCCATCGCCGATCACTGCCACCACGCGTCGTGTCGCGCCTTGCTGCGCGGCAGCCACGGCCATGCCGAGCGCGGCGCTGATCGACGTGCTCGAGTGGCCGACACCAAACGTGTCGTAGGGACTCTCGTCGCGATTCGGGAACGGCGCCAGACCATCCTTTTGTTTGACCGTACCCAATCGATCACGTCGCCCGGTCAAGACTTTGTGCGGATAGGCCTGATGCCCCACGTCCCAGACCAGCCGATCTTCGGGCGTTTGGTAGACGTAGTGCAGGGCGACCGTGAGTTCGACGGTGCCGAGGCCCGCTGCAAAGTGACCACCGCGCGTCGCCACGGTGTTGATCAAATAGTCGCGCAGTTCGCGACAGACTTGGTCCAAAGATTCGGCGGGCAGGGCGCGCAGATCCGCGGGCGAATCGATGCCCGAAAGCAGGGGGTATTTGTCCGCGAGCGTCGTCATGGGACCGCGGAGTGTATTAGTTCGCGCGGCCGATGACGAAATCTGCGAGCGCCGCGAGCCCGCCGCCGGCCGTCCCCCAAGCTTCGATCGCCGCGTGCGCCCGACGTCGCTGCGTCTCTGCGGCAGCCCGCGCACCCTCGATACCCATCAAACTGGTGTACGTCGGCTTGTGGTGGGCGGCATCTGCGCCCGCGAGCTTGCCGATCTCGGCGGTGGTGCCCGTGACATCGAGGATGTCGTCCTGGATCTGAAAGGCGAGGCCGATCGCCGCGCCGTACTCGCGCAGCGCCTCCCATTTGGGGCCCGAGAGCACACCCGCTGCCGCAGCACCGAGTAGCAGTGAGGTCTCGATCAGTGCCCCGGTTTTCAGCCGGTGCATGCGCTGCAGTGCCGCAAGGTCGAGCCGGTGGCCCACGCTCTCGAGGTCTATGGCCTGGCCACCCGCCATGCCGGCGACACCGATCCCCGCCGCGAGCAGTCTGACCATTGCGAGCCGATTGAAGGCCTCGGCGGGGCTCTGGTCGGCGCGTCCTGCGAGCAGATCGAAGGCCACGGCCTGCAGCGCATCGCCCGCCAGAATCGCCGTGGCTTCGTCGAAGGCCTTGTGGCAGGAGGGCCGCCCGCGACGCAAGTCGTCGTCGTCCATCGCCGGCAGGTCGTCGTGGATCAGGCTGTAGACGTGGATCAGCTCGACCGCCGCGGCCGGGTCATCGAGCGCCTCGAGCGACGCGCCTAGCGCGACTCCCGCGGTGTAGACCAAGGTCGGTCGCAGTCGCTTGCCGCCGCCCAAAGCGCTGTAGCGCATCGCTTCGACGAGTCGGCCCGAGCCGGCATCCGGCAATTGCAGCGCGCGTTCGAGCACGCGCTCGATCCGCTCGCGGTAACCCATGCTTACTCGCTCTGCTCGCCGTCGTCTTCCGCGTCGAAAGTTTCGAGGCGCGGCTCGCCGTCGCGCTTCAGCAAGATTTCGACTCGCGCCTGAGCGGCATCGAGTGCGCCCTGGCAATCGCGAGTCAGGCTGATGCCGCGCTCGAAGGACTTCAGCGCTTCCTCGAGCGGCAGGTCGCCGGCTTCGAGTCTTTCGACGAGAGATTCGAGTTCTGCCAGCGACTTCTCGAAGTCGGGCGCACGCTTGGTTCGGCTCATGACGGCGTTATACAACAAGCCCCGGGTCGGCGGGTTGACGGTCCCGAAGTCGAAGTCTACAGTTGCCGCCCCGGTTAGACTTGGTCTAACTGGGTCCCAAGGACAAACCAGACCAAGGAGTGATCCCGTGCACTTGAAAGGCAGCAAGACCGAGAAGAACCTGAAGGACGCCTTCGCCGGCGAGTCGCAGGCCAACCGTCGTTACCTCTACTTCGCAGCCAAGGCTGACGTTGAAGGCTTCAACGACATCTCCGCCGTGTTCCGTTCGACCGCCGAAGGCGAGACCGGCCACGCCCACGGCCACCTCGAGTACCTCGAGGCGGTGGGTGACCCGGCCACGGGCCTGCCGATCGGTGACACCAAGTCGAACCTGAAGGCGTCGATCGCCGGTGAAACCCACGAGTACACGGACATGTACCCGGGTATGGCGAAGACCGCCCGCGACGAAGGCTTCGACGAAATTGCCGACTGGTTCGAGACGCTGGCCAAGGCCGAGCGTTCGCACGCGAACCGCTTCAGCAAGGCTCTCGAGTCGATCTGATCGCTCTGCAGCAGGGCGACGTCGGTATCTTGCGATACCGGCGTCGCCGTTCTGCTGAATTCCAAGGAGGGAATGAATGAGCAACAGCACCATCAGCGGTGGCCGCGAAGGATCTCTCGAGGCCCCGACCCGACATCCGCTCAACTGGCGCGATCCGTCTTTCTACGACGAGTCGGCGCTCGAGAAAGAGCTCGAGCGCGTGTTCGACATTTGCCACGGCTGTCGTCGCTGTTTCTCGCTTTGCAATTCGTTTCCGACGCTGTTCGACGCCGTCGATGCGGCGCCTTCGGGCGAGCTCGATACCGTCGACAAGAAGGTTTACTGGGACGTCGTCGATCACTGTTACCTCTGTGACATGTGCTACATGACGAAGTGTCCCTACGTTCCGCCGCATCCGTGGAACCTGGACTTTCCGCATCTCATGTTGCGCGCCAAGGCCATCAAGGCCAAAAAAGGCGAAGTTCGGCTGCGCGACAAGATTCTCTCGGCGACCGACGTGGTCGGCAGCCTCGCCGGGATTCCGGTGGTGGCGCAGGCCGTGAACGCGGTCAACAAAACCGCGGTGGGTCGTCAGTTGCTCGACGCCACGCTCGGCGTTGCGGTCGATGCGCCGATTCCCGACTACCACTCGAACAACGCGCGCAAGCAGCTCGCCGGGCGCGAGCTCAAGGTCGAGCCCAAGCCGACCGCCGAGACCCGCGGCAAGGTCGTGCTGTTCACGACTTGCTACGGCAATCGCAACGAACCCGATCTCAACCTCGATCTCGTCAAAGTATTCGAGCACAACGGCATCCCGGTGAAGATCGTCTCGCAGGAAAAGTGCTGCGGCATGCCGAAGCTGGAGCTCGGTGACCTCGAGACCGTCGCGCGTCACAAGGAAACCAACATCCCGGCGCTCAAACAGGCGATCGACGAGGGCTACGACATCGTTGCGCCCATCCCGTCCTGCGTGCTGATGTTCAAGCAGGAACTGCCGCTGATGTTTCCGGAAGATGCCGACGTGCAGGCCGTCAAGGCGAGCATCTTCGATCCCTTCGAGTACCTCATGCTGCGCCACAAGGCGGGGCTGCTGCGTACCGACTTCGTTGCCGAGCTCGGCAAAGTGAGTTACCACGTGCCTTGCCACCTGCGGGTGCAGAACATCGGGCTGAAGACGCGCGACGTGCTCAAGCTCGTCCCCAACACGAACATCGACGTGATCGAGCGCTGCTCGGGACACAACGGCACCTACGCGGTGAAGAAAGAGTTTCGCCCGGCATCGGTGAAGATCGGCAAGCCGGTGATGAGCCGTGTCGAGAAGGCGAATCCCGATCATTACACCTCGGACTGTCCGATGGCGGGGCACCAGATCGAAACTGGTCTCAAGGACGCCAAGGAACCGGAACATCCCCTCAAGTTGCTGCGCAAAGCCTACGGAATCTGACCCCATGCAAAAGCTCACCACCACCGATCTCATGACGCTCGAGACTTATGCGCGCGAGCGCCCGGCGTTTCGCAGCAAGGTCATCGCCCACAAGAAATCGCGCTCGGTTGCCGTGGGGCCGAACACCACGTGGCTTTTCGAGGATCGGCTGACGATCCACTACCAGGTGCAGGAAATGCTGCGCACCGAGCGTATTTTCGAGCCCGAAGGCATCGCCGAGGAGCTGCACGCATACAACCCGCTCATTCCCGATGGCCGCAATTGGAAGGTGACGCTGCTGGTCGAGTTCGCCGATCCGGCGACGCGTCCGCAGCACCTCGCGCGCCTCAAGGGCATCGAGGACCGCTGCTACGTGCAGGTAGCCGATTTCTCGCGTGTCCACGCGATCGCTGACGAAGACCTCGAGCGCGAGAACGAGGAGAAGACCTCTTCGGTGCATTTTCTGCGTTTCGAGCTCAGCGAGGCCATGATCGGTGCGCTGCGCGGCGGTGCGCGCCTCGTGATGGGTATCGATCACGCGAACTACTCGCACGCCAACGAAGCCATCGCGGACAATACTCGCAAGGCCTTGATCGCCGATTTCGCCTAAAATCGGCGGATGGCCAAAGACTACGACGCCTCCGCCATCGAGGTTCTCTCCGGGTTGGAGCCAGTACGGCGCCGGCCCGGCATGTACACCGACACCTCGCGGCCGAATCACCTCGCGCACGAGGTCATCGACAACAGCGTCGATGAGGCGCTGTCGGGACACGCCAAGCGAATCGACGTCACCGCCTTCAAGGACGGTTCCCTCGAGGTGCGCGACGACGGTCGCGGCATGCCGGTCGACATCCACCCCAAAGAAAAAGTCAGCGGTGTCGAACTCATCCTCACTCGTCTGCACGCGGGCGGTAAATTCGACAGTGGCAGCTACGGATTTTCCGGCGGTCTGCACGGGGTCGGCGTTTCGGTCGTCAATGCGCTCTCCAAACAGCTCGAGTGCTGGGTGCGCCGTGGTGGCAACGAATACAACATCGGTTTTCGCGACGGCAAGGTGAGCTCCAAGCTCGAAGTGGTGGGTTCGGTGGGCCAACGCAATACCGGTACCACGGTACGCTTTTGGCCCGACTCCAAATTCTTCGACTCGGAAAAATTCTCGATCCCGCAGCTGCGGCATACGCTCAAGGCCAAGGCCGTGCTCTGTCCAGGGCTGCGCATCACGTTCACCAACGAGGCGACCGGCGAGACCGACGAATGGTTCTTCGCCGGAGATCTCGGCGCTTATCTCGTCGACGAGCTCGGCAAGGCAGAGCGGCTGCCGGCCGAGCCGATCACGGGCAAGCGCGAGCAGGATCAGGATGTCGTCGAATATGCGATTTGCTGGGCACCGGGTGCCGAAAATCCGCTCGCCGAAAGCTACGTCAATCTCATCCCGACCCCCGAGGGTGGCACGCACGTGAACGGCCTGCGCGCAGGCGCTGCCGCTGCGGTGCGCGAGTTCTGCGAGTTCCGCAATCTTTTGCCGCGCGGCGTCAAGCTCGCGCCCGAAGATGTGTGGGACGGCGCGCGCTACGTGCTCTCCATCAAAATTCGCGACCCACAGTTTGCGGGTCAGACCAAGGAGCGGCTCGCCTCGCGTGATGCCGCACAGCTGGTCGAGGGCTACGCGAAGGACGCCATTGGCCTCTGGCTCGCGCAGCATCCCGATGCCGGCGAGCGCATCGCCCAGTTTGCCATCCAAAATGCACAGGAACGTCTGAAAGCGGCGCAGCGCGTGCAGCGCAAACGTGTCTCGGGTGGACCCGCGCTGCCCGGCAAGCTCGCCGACTGTGCGGGCGACGACCCGAAGCGCTCGGAGTTGTTTCTGGTCGAGGGCGACTCGGCGGGTGGCTCTGCCAAGCAGGCTCGCGACAAAGATTTTCAGGCCATCATGCCGCTACGCGGCAAAATATTGAACACTTGGGAGCTCGAGTCGGGCGAAATCGGCTCTTCGGCCGAAGTGCACGACATCAGTGTGGCTTTGGGCATCGATCCCGGCGTCGCCGATCTCTCGAATTTGCGCTACAACAAAGTTTGCATCCTCGCCGATGCCGACTCGGACGGGCAGCACATCGCGACTTTGCTGTGTGCGCTTTTTCTCAGACACTTTCGGCCGCTGGTGGCCAACGGCCACGTTTTCGTCGCGATGCCGCCGCTCTATCGCATCGATGCGGGCAAGCAGGTGTTCTACGCCCTCGACGATGCCGAGCGCGATGCCTTCCTGCATCGTCTCGAGCAGGAAAAGGTCAGGGCGAAGCCTCAGGTCACGCGCTTCAAAGGTCTCGGTGAAATGAATCCCTCGCAACTGCGTGAAACCACCATGGATCCGCGCACGCGTCGGCTGGTGCAGCTCACGCTCGAGGCCGCCGATCAGACCGACAGTCTCATGGACATGTTGCTCGCCAAAAAACGCGCCGCTGATCGACGCGAGTGGTTGGAGCAAAAGGGCAATCTCGTGCAGGTGAGCGTCTGATGCAAAACCAGGATCTGGGTTTCGAGGGCATCGAGCGTCAGCCGCTGCGGGCCTTTACCGAAAAGGCCTACCTCGAATATTCGATGTACGTCATTCTCGATCGCGCGCTGCCGGCGATCGGTGATGGCCTGAAGCCGGTACAGCGCCGCATCATCTATTCGATGAGCGAGCTTGGGCTCTCGGCGGTGTCCAAGCACAAAAAATCCGCCCGGACCGTGGGTGATGTCATCGGCAAATTCCATCCGCACGGCGACTCGGCCTGTTACGAGGCGATGGTGCTGATGGCGCAGCCGTTCTCCTATCGCTATCCCGTCATCGACGGTCAGGGCAACTGGGGTTCGCAGGACGACCCCAAGTCCTTCGCGGCCATGCGCTACACCGAAGCCAAACTCACGCGCTACGCCGAAGTGCTGCTGCGTGAGCTCGGCGAGGGTACGGCCGACTGGGTACCGAACTTCGACGGCACGCTCGAAGAGCCCTCGGTGCTGCCGGCGCGCATGCCCAACCTGCTGCTCAACGGCACCACCGGCATCGCCGTCGGCATGGCAACCGACATCCCGCCGCATAATCTTCGTGAAGTGGCTCAGGCCTGCATCCACCTGCTCGATGAGCCCGAGGCGAGCACGCGCGCCCTGATGAAATTCGTCAAAGGACCGGATCTGCCGACCGGCGCCGAAATCGTCTCGCCGCGCTCGGACCTCGTCGATTTCTATGACAAGGGCACCGGCAGCTTCAAGGCACGCGCCACCTACACCATGGAAGATGACTGCGTGGTCATCGAGGCGCTGCCGTGGCAGACCTCCGGCTCGCGCGTGCTCGAGCAGATCGCCGAGCAAATGCGCGCCAAAAAATTGCCCATGGTCGAAGATCTGCGGGACGAGTCCGACCACGAAAACCCGACTCGCCTCGTGATCGTCCCCAAGGGGCGAAAAGTCGACGTCGAGCAGCTGATGGCGCATCTCTTCGCGACCACCGATCTCGAGCGCAATTACCGCGTCAATCTCAACGTGATCGGTCTCGATGGACGACCGCGCGTGATGGGTCTGCGCGACATCCTGAGCGAATGGCTCACCTTCCGCATCGCGACCGTCAAGCGCCGTCTCGAGTGGCGACTCGACAAGGTGTCGCGGCGCCTGCACATCCTCGATGGGCTGCTGATCGCCTACCTCAATCTCGATGAGGTGATCCGGATCATTCGTCGCGAAGACGAGCCGAAGCCCGTGCTCATGAAGCGTTTCAAGCTCAGCGAGGAACAGGCCGAGGCGATCCTCGAAACCAAGCTGCGTCATCTCGCCAAGCTCGAAGAAATGAAGATCCGTGACGAGCAGTCGGCGCTCGCCCGCGAGCGCGCAGAGCTCGAAGCCATTCTGGGCAGCAGCAAGAAGTTGCGCAAACTCGTCGGCGACGAGCTCGCGGCCGATGCCGAAAAATATGGTGATGCGCGCCGTTCCAAGATCGTCGAGCGCGAGGCTGCGCAGGCCATCGACGAGACCGCCTTGATCGCCAACGAGCCGGTGACGGTCGTAGTCTCGGCGGGCGGTTGGGTGCGCGCAGCCAAGGGTCACGAAATCGACCCGCGCGCGCTGCAGTACAAGACCGGTGATGGTTTCCAGTCGGCGGTTCGCGGCATGTCGCTGCAGCAGGCCGTGTTCCTCGACTCGACCGGACGCACTTACTGCCTTCCCGCGCATTCGTTGCCGTCTGCCCGCGGACTCGGCGAACCGCTCGCCGGGCGGCTCAATCCGCCGGATGGCGCCAAATTCACAGGCGTCATGATGGGCGATCCAGAAGGGCTTTGGCTGCTGTCCTCCGATGCCGGCTACGGATTCACGACGCGCCTCAAGGAACTCGTCACCGATCGCAAGGCGGGCAAGACCGTGCTCAATCCGCCCGAGAATTCGCTCGCGTTGCCACCGGCATTCGTACCGTCCGAGAAATCTTTGGTGTGCGTCTCGATCGTCGATGCCGACGGCGAAAACGGCCGTCTGCTCGCCTTCCCGGTCACCGAAGTGCCCGAAATGCCGCGTGGCAAGGGCAACAAGCTCTTCAACATTCCGAATGCTTTGGCACTCGAGCGGGCCGAGGTCGTGGTCGGTGTCGCTGCAGTCGAGCCGGGCGGCTCGCTGATCGTGCACACCGGCGATCGTTCGATGACGCTCGCCTGGGGTGATCTCAAAGATTACAAGGGCGCTCGCGCCCAGCGCGGCGCGGTGTTGCCGCGCGGCTGGCGCAAGGTCA
>RGYP01000460.1 GCA_010031985.1 Gammaproteobacteria bacterium | reverse complement strand
CTCATGTAAAGAATACGAAAAACTTACCTTTAGTCATCCTAAAGTCAAAGAGCACTTAGCTGAATACAGTCTGCTCCAGGTGGATGTCACTAAAAACAATGCTGAACATAAAGCTTTATTAAAACATTTCAATCTTTATGGTCCGCCAGCTATTTTATTTTTTGATAAACAACATAACGAATTGCGTACTTTTAGAATTGTGGGCTACAAAAACGCTTCGCAAATGTTAGATCACCTTAAAACGCTGCAACATGAAAATCAATAAAACCTCAGTTCATTTAGCAATCTATGTTCTTGCTATTATTTTTTTAGGCTTTTCTATTTTTCGCATTTTTTTAATGCCCTCAGAAAAAACCTCCGCTTCGGCGGCTCCGCTATTCACTTCCATCATTAATGATCCTGAAGGCAAGCCTCAAAACCTTAAACAATTTGAAAATAAAATCATTGTGCTTAATTTTTGGGCAACTTGGTGTGAGCCTTGTCGTGAAGAAATGCCTGAATTATCCAGCTTCTATACTGAAAATAAGTCTAAAAACGTTGTAGTAGTAGGGATTGCGATTGATGAGGCAAAGGCCGTGAAGTCTTATCTTAAAAAAACTAAGGTGATATACCCCATTCTTGTGGATGAAGATAAAGGGGTGATTTTAAGTAAAAATTTAGGGAATAACGAGGGTATTTTGCCTTATACTGTAATTATCAATTCAAAGGGCATCATTGAAAAAACGATTCTTGGTCGTGTACATAAAGACCAATTAGATGCCACACTCAAGCCTTTATTGCAACCCTCTAAAAGCCTTTAATTTTCCTTAATTTCGTCTAATTTGTAGACAAAAAACGTTATTTTCGGCAAAATTAACTTCCATAGATTCAAGAAAAAACGCGACAAATGGCAACAAAATCAATCTTAGTTTTGCACGGGCCCAATCTAAACCTTTTAGGTGAGCGTGAGCCACAGCATTACGGCAAACAAACCCTAGAAGACATCGATCAAGTTTTAAAAACCATAGCATCGGCTAAGTCTATTAAGCTTGAAACCATGCAAAGTAATAGCGAAGGGGACTTGGTAAATAAAATACAGTCACTTCACAAAGACAAAGTTGATTTTTTGATTATTAATCCAGCAGCCTACACCCACACATCCGTTGCGATGCGTGATGCTCTGTCTGCTGTCAAAGTGCCATTTATTGAAGTTCATTTATCTAATGTATATGCAAGGGAGCCTTTTAGGCATCACTCCTATTTTTCTGATATCGCCGTCGCAGTGATTAGCGGCCTAGGTGCAGATGGTTATATAGCAGCCCTTAATTTTGCAATTAACGCTTAAAGTTTTAAAAAGAGGTCATTATGGAT
>RGYP01000459.1 GCA_010031985.1 Gammaproteobacteria bacterium | reverse complement strand
TGCAGTCGCACGTGCCCGAGCACGCCGAGTTGCACTTGTTGTTGTCGATGATCACGCCGCTCTCCTGGCTCGAGCGCGTGCCGACCTACAAAGATCAGCAAGCCGAGCTGCAAGAGAAGGATCTCGCGACCTACGGGTTCCTCGGCTACCCCTTGCTGCAATCGGCCGACATCCTGCTCTACCGGCCGCGCTACGTGCCGGTGGGGGAGGATCAAGTTGCGCATGTCGAAGTGACGCGCGAGGTTGCCCGTCGCTTCAACAATCTCTTCGGTCGCGAGGCCGGTTTCGAGGAAAAATCGGAAAAAGCCGTCGGCGAACTCGGCGCTCGCAACAGCAAGCTTTATCGAGAGCTGCGGCGCAAGTTCCAGGAGACGGGCGACACCGCCTCGCTCGAGAAGGCACAAGCGATCGTGCAGTCGAACACGCGCATCACGGTGGCCGATCGCGAGCGGCTGCTCGGCTATCTTGAGGGCTCGAGCGTCAGCATCCTGCCCGAGCCGCAGGCCTTGCTGACGCCGACGCCGAAGTTGCCCGGGGTGGATGGACGCAAGATGTCCAAGTCGTACGGCAACACCATTGGTCTTCGCGAAGATCCAGACTCGGTCACGCGCAAACTCAAGACCATGCAGACCGACCCGGCTCGGGTCCGTCGCACCGACGCGGGCGATCCAGACAAATGCCCCGTGTGGTCGTTGCACGAGGTGTACTCCGACGAGTCGACGCGCAACTGGGCGGCTGCTGGTTGTCGCAGCGCGGGCATCGGTTGCCTCGAATGCAAGAAGCCTTTGATCGATCGCATCGTGGCCGAGGCGACGACCATGCGGCAGCGCGCGGCCGAGTACGAAAACAATCCCGAACTCGTGCGCGCCATCCTCACCGAGGGCAGCGAGAAGGCGCGCGAGGCGGCGCGCGAAACTTTGGACGAGGTGCGCTACGCCATGCACCTGCGCGGAGACTGACGTCATGGCCAAGCCCGAATTGAAGCTCGTGCCGACGCCGAACGAGTCCGGCGAGCCGCAGGATTCTGCGACACCGGCGCAGGCCGAGATGCCCTTCGCCGTCGTGCAAGGCGAGCCGATCACGCAGCTGCCACGCGATCTGTACATCCCGCCGCAGGCACTCGAGGTCTTCCTCGAGGCGTTCGAGGGGCCGCTCGATCTTTTGCTGTATCTCATCCGTCGGCAGAACCTCGACATCCTCGACATTCCGCTCGCCGACATCACCAAGCAGTACATGAACTACATCGAGCTGATGCAGGAGTTGCAGCTCGAGCTCGCCGGCGAATACATGCTGATGGCGGCGACGCTGGCCGAGATCAAGTCGCGCATGTTGCTGCCGCGATCGACCGACG
>RGYP01000458.1 GCA_010031985.1 Gammaproteobacteria bacterium | reverse complement strand
CTTGCAGCTCGAGTCGCTCGAGCAGCTCATTCTTGCGGCACTCGATGAACTGCGCACGCCGGACGAGTCCGGCGTGACGCAGGTCGTCGCGCTGACCGAGTTGCGATTGGCCATCGAAACCCTCGAACGCCGGATCGATCTCCCGCAAGAACCCACCCAAAGAATTCGTGACGCCCGCGAGATGTACGAGCGTCTTGCCGAGGTATCGTCGCTGCGTCAGGGCCTGAGCAGCCTGCTCGGCCCACGTCCGGTACCCCGCGAACGCCGACACTAGAGTCGCACGCAATACTCCAGTCGCGAATCCGGCGCAGATTCAACTCTTGAAGTGGCTGTCGTGGGCGGCGATAGCGGCACCGCGCAGCGCAGCGGTATCGTCGGTCACCAGGCGCAGCGGAATACGCGAAATCCAAGGTGCCATGCGCCCTTTGGCGTCGAAGCGCTCGATCAACGGGCTATCTGCAACCAGCGGCCAAATGCGGGGCAAGATGCCGCCACCAAAATAAACACCGCCCCGAGCGGCATAAAGCAACGCACAGTCACCAGCAAAACTGCCGAGGATTGCGAGAAAGCGCATCACCGCCTCGCGGGCCACGGACGCGCCCGCCAGCGCCTCGCGCGTAATCTCCGCCGCACTCGCCGGTCGCATTGCCGTGACGCCCGAATGAGAGAGCAGGAAAGCATGCAGCGCTTCGAGCCCGTCGCCGCAGACCACGCGCTCGACGGAGACACGGGAATGCTTGCCGCGTAGATGTCGCAGCAAATCGAATTCGAAATCGTCGAGCGGCGCGAATGCCACGTGCCCGCCCTCGCCCGGTATCGCATGCCATCGCGTTTCGCCGCCGACTTGCAGCGGAACGATTCCCGCCACACCTAGCCCGGTACCGGGTCCGAGGACCACCTTGGGCGCCCCTGACGCCTCTTCGCCGGCACGCAGGACCTCGAAGTGCTCGCGTGCCAGTCGCGGTACGCTGAGCGCCAGCGCCTCGAAATCGTTGACGAGCACGAGCCGCGACAGCTGCAGCGACCGCTGCAACTCCTCCCGTACGAAGCGCCAAGGTGAGTTGGTGAAACGCACCTCGCCTACCCCGAGCGGACAAGCGACGGCGAAGCTGGCACCACTCAAAGTATTGGACGGCACCGCGTTCGCAGACAAGAAAGCCCGAACCGCATCGACGAAGTGCGCGTGGTCGCTCGCTGCAAGTACGGCGCGTACCAGAATCTTGCCGCCGCCCGCCGCGACGCCAGCGTGGTCGTAGAGCGCGAATCGGGCATTGGTACCGCCGATGTCGCCGACCAGTAACGGTGCCGCCGATGCGGAATCAGAATTCATGCGAGGGTGGAGTCCTTTTTG
>RGYP01000457.1 GCA_010031985.1 Gammaproteobacteria bacterium | reverse complement strand
CGACGCGCTGACCCTCGTCGTCGATGGCGCCAACGAAGACGCGCTGCGCCAGGGTCTGCAGGCTCGCCTCGCCGCAATGCAGGTGCGACACCGTCGCATCATCGCGACGTGGGAAGACTGGCTGGTCGTTGCCCCGGCGATGGGCATGATCGGCACTTTGATCGGTCTCGTGCAAATGCTCGGTACGATGCGTGACCCGGCGCAAGTGGGGCATGCGATGGCCTTGGCGCTGCTCACCACGCTCTATGGCGCGTTTCTCGCCAACGTCATCGCCGCACCCGTGGCGAGCAAGTTGCAACTGAAGCACGTCGAAGAAATCGAGTGGTGCGAGTCGATCATCGCGAGTTTGGAGCGCATCGTTCGCGGCGAGAGTCCGCGTCGCGTGGCCGGAGCGGTGGTAACGCCCTTCCCGTTGCAGCAAAAGCGTCGCCCCGAAGAGGCCGCGTGATCAAAGAAGAACGGGCGACGCTGTCGCTGCCGTGGGCGATCACTTTCGCCGACATGGCGCTTTTGCTGCTGTGCTTTTTCATCATGCTGACCACGATGCGCAGCAACACGGTGACGGCACCCGCACAGTCCGCACCTGCAGCCCAAAGTTCGGCCGAGCTCGCGGCGGCAGAGCTCTCGCGACGCTTCTCGAGCGAGATTGCCGAGGGTTGGCTCAGGGTCAACGCCCAAAACTCGATTCTGAACATTCGCTTCGGCACGGGTGATGCCTTCGACAGCGGCAGCGACGAGATCACCTATCGCACGGCGAAACTGCTCAATGCCATCGGTGAGACGCTCGCCGCCAATGACGCGCGGATCGTGGTGGTCGGTCACACGGACGATCAACCGATCAGCACGGGTCGTTTTCGCGATAACTGGGATTTATCTTCGGCGCGCGCGGTCTCGGTGATCCGCGAACTCATCCAACGTCACGGCATCGCGCCGACCCGACTCGAAGCGAAGGGCTACGCGGACACACGGCCACAGGCCCCGAACTACTCGGAGTGGAATCGCAGCCTGAACCGGCGCATCGAAATCGAGATCATCTGGCCGCGCTGAGCCCGCCCGATCGCCTGTCGAAAATCCGTCATTTGCCTAGAAGGTAGCTCTGCGCCTACTTTAAGGCAATCAATTCGGCTTTTTGAGGGTGCTGTATGTCGAGTATCAAGGTCGCCCATCTTCGGGTGCAGGGAGTCGATTTCGTATTCGTGCCGCTCGCGCCAGGCATGGCGCGAGTCGCCCCGCATGATCAGAGCCAATTGGTGCTCGAGTTGCGGAATGTCTGCCGCGGCGCGGGACTTGCGGGCGACGTCGTTCCCGTCTGGCAGGGCGCTTCGGGGACCTCGTTCATGGCGAGCCCCGCCCATCAGCCGAT
>RGYP01000456.1 GCA_010031985.1 Gammaproteobacteria bacterium | reverse complement strand
CTCGCACTCGAGTGCGAGGATGAATGCAAACAAGATCAGAATCTGCGGCAAAAATACCAGCACGCTGCCGACGCCGGCGACGATGCCGTCAGCGAGCAGGCTTTGCAGCGGTCCCTCGGGAACGATGCTGCGCACTGCTTCGGCGAGCGTGACGATGCCGGCGTCGATCAAGTCCATGGGCAAGGCAGCCCAGCTGAACACGGCCTGGAATACGAAAAACAGCAGCACGCCGAGCGCGAGCATGCCGTAGAGCGGATGCAGCAGAACACGATCCGCACGTGCAATCCAGGGACTGCGATCAGGCTCGCGATATCCCGCGACAGCCAGAATTCTCGCAGCCTCGGCATGCGTGGCCGTGACGTCGTCGTTCGTCGGCTCGCTCCATGAAATCTTTGAGACAGATGTCGTCAGCGTGAGCCGATCGAGTTCTTCGATGAGTGCATCGGCACCGCGGCGACTGACGGCCACGGTTTCGACCACCGGTGCACCGAGTTCCTGCGCGAGGCGCTCGCGATCGATCGTAAAACCCCGCCGGCGCGCGAGGTCACTCATGTTGAGGACGACGATCATCGGCAAGCCGAGACGGCGCACTTCGAGCGCAAGCCGCAGCGACAACGGCAGATGCGTGGCATCGGCCACGAGTACGATGGTCTCGGGTCGCGGTTCGGCAGCAATGCGACCGAGCGCCACGTCGCGCGTGATCGCTTCGTCGAGCGTGGTCGGCTTGAGACTGTAGGTGCCCGGCAGATCGAGCAGGCGATAGTGCCGTCCCGAGGCGGACCTGAACTGACCTTCCTTGCGCTCGACGGTGACGCCCGGATAGTTCGCGACTTTCTGGCGGCTGCCGGTGAGCCGATTGAAGAGCGCCGTCTTGCCGCAGTTAGGCAAACCGATCAGCGCAATGCGCAGGTCGGCCGCACTCATGCCGCAGTCACTCCGTCCGTGACCGGCCCGTGCGTGACCGTCACGCCATCGGCCTCGTGACGTCGCAAGGCGAAGGTTGCGCCGCCGACATGCACCGCGAGCGGATCGTCGTCGGGCCACATCGCAGCGACGATCTTGACCGCTGCGCCCGGAAAGAACCCGATCTCGAGCAGCCTGCGCGCGAGCGAATCCTCGGCGTCGATGCGGGCGACCACGGCCGACTCACCGACACGAAGCCGCGACAGGGGGCGTGATGGGTCTGCTCGATCGCTCACGACGGAAGCGTCCTGCTGTGGGTCGTCCTGGATTCAAGGAAGGCGCAAGTATCCGTCACCGACCACCCCGATGCAATTGCGGATCATTCTCATTTAGATTTAAATAAGAACTATTCTCATCTCGGGCACCAGGGACGATATTCCCGTGAAATTTCGCAAGTCATTGA
>RGYP01000455.1 GCA_010031985.1 Gammaproteobacteria bacterium | reverse complement strand
AGCTGTCGACCAACCTGTCTTCGAATGAAGAAATGAGCGCAATCATTGCGCGTCGAATGGTGCTCAAAGGGGGTGCTGGGCTTGCCGCGGTGTCGTTGTTCGGCGCGTTGTCGGGTTGCGGCAGCGAGGCGAATCCGCTGTCTGCCACGCCCGTGACTGGCGCTTCGCTGTCGAACAGCGTGAGTCCCTCCCGAGCCACGGCGCTCGGCTTCAATGCAATTGCGAAGTCGGTCAGTGATGCGATTTCGTTGCCCTCAGGATATTACGCGACCGTTTTGCTGCGCCTCGGCGATCCGATCAAAGCGGGTGTGCCGTTCTACAAAAACGATGGCAGCGATGCGGGCAATACCTACGACGGTCGTATCGGTGATCATGGGGACGCCCTTGAATACTTTGGATTGGGTACCGATGGCAAGTATTCCGCGAGTGCCACCGATCGAGCCTTGCTGGTGATGAATCACGAGGCCATCACTCCGTTGTTTCTTCACCGCGCGGGTCCGACTATTGTCAATGGTGCGCGCACCGTTGCCGAAGAAGTACTCAAAGAATTCTATGTGCACGGTGTATCCGTTACCGAAGTTGTCAAGCAAAACGGCGAGTGGACCTACAAGCAGGACTCCAGCTTCAACCGCCGGATACATACCCTGACAGACATCGAGCTCGCCGGGCCGGCGCGAGGCTCGCGGTACATGGTGACCAAGTACTCGAAGGATGGCACCAAGACTCGTGGTACGGTCAACAACTGTGCGCATGGGTACACCCCTTGGGGGACCTACATTACCTGCGAAGAAAATTGGGCTGGCTACTTCCGACGCACCACCGCAACCGACAACGCGCGTCGGACTCCCAAAGAAATCGCCTCGCTTAATCGTTACGGGGTGGCGGGAACCGGCAGAGAGCTTTGGGCGACGGTCACGCCCGACACGGCAGACGACCTCTACGGTCGTTGGAACGCCGAGGTACGCGGGACGACGACCGACGGCTCCGACGATTACCGTAACGCGCCGAACACCTACGGCTGGAACGTCGAAATCGACCCCTACTCGTCATCATCAGTACCTAAAAAGCGCACCGCGATGGGCCGCTTCGCACACGAGGGCGCATGGGTAGCGAAGGCTGAGGCGGGCAAGCCCATTGTGTACTACATGGGCTGCGATTCGCGTAATGAGTACATCTACAAGTTCGTCTCGACGGCGCTGTGGGACCCCGGTGATGCGACGCGTGGCCTCGTTGCGGGCGATAAGTATCTGGATAACGGAAAGTTGTATGTCGCGATCTTCAGTGATGACGGCACGGGTCGTTGGGTCGAGCTCGCATTCAATGTGGGTCCGGTCAACTCCGGAAACACCGCGTACGCCTTTGCTGACCAAGCGGATGTG
>RGYP01000454.1 GCA_010031985.1 Gammaproteobacteria bacterium | reverse complement strand
GTCGGGGGCGATCACGTCGAAGTGCTCGGCGAGCCGCGGCAGCAGATCGCGAAACGAATGCGTCGAGGCGCCCGTGCCGTGAATCAGCAAGCACACCGGCCCTCGCCCCCTCCGTTGCACATGCCAACGCAAGCCCGCCGCCTCGACGAAGCGACTGTATTCGCGGTTCGGCCAATCCGCGCCGTCTCGATCCCAATCTGGTGTGTGCAGTCCGCCCACTCGAATCCCGCGCCGAGCCCCGCTTCTGCGCAAGTCCGTCTTGCTCAAAAACAACGCCCATCAAGTACGATGCGCTCGATGATACGCCGCCTGCTCAGCATTCTCGCCGGCACGATTGCCCTGCTGGCCATTCTCTACCTGGCGGGCCCGATCTACGAACTCGATACCCGAACCGAGGCCACCGACATCCCGAAAGACCCCGAAGCGCTCGAACGCTGGCTGAACGATGGCGAGGCCACGCTGGGCGACGTCGTGCCTGGCGCAGAAAAAACCATTCGTTGGGCGCACGAGGATCGACGCCGAACGCCGCTCGCCATCGTCTATCTGCACGGCTACACGGCGACCCGTCAAGAGGTCGACCCACTCTGCGACGAACTGGCGGCGACTTTGAAGGCGAACGTCTACTACACGCGCCTCGCAGGGCATGGACGCAACCCTGCCGCCATGGGTGACGTCACCGGCACCGATTGGCTGCAGGATACGCGCGACGCCCTCGAGATTGGCCGCGTGATCGGCGAGCGCGTTGTCGTGGTCGGGACTTCCACGGGCGGCACGCTCGCCCTGTGGCTCGCGCAGCAGCCGCATGCCACGGCGATCGCCGCGCAAGTTTTGATCTCACCCAATCTCGGACCGCGCGCGCCGCAAAGCGAACTGCTGACCGGCCCGTGGAGCGCAGCGTTGCTGTCCGTACTGGTGGGCGACGAGTATCGCTGGACCCCCGACAACGCCGAGCATGCGCGCTATTGGACTTGGCGCTACCCATCGCATGCGCTGTTGCCGATGATGGCCGTGGTCCGCGCCGTGCGCGACTCGCAGCTCGAGCGCATACGCACGCCGACGCTGACACTGTATTCGCCGGAAGATCGCGTGGTCAGCACGGCCAAAATCTTCGAGGCCCACGAAAGACTCGGTGCGAAGATCAAGCCTTTGATCGCGATCGAGGGTAGTCAAGACCCGTCGCATCACGTGCTCGCGGGTCGCATCCTCGCCACTGCCGACACCGCGCGCGTTCGCGGAAAAATCATCGATTTCTTTGGCGAGATCGGCCTTACGAGCACGCCCTGAGCGACTCGCGGTAGCGCTGCGCGCGTCGCGCGTAACTCGCCGCCGCACCGCGAATCAGCGCGAGGTCACGCTCGGTGACTTCGCGCACGATTTTCC
>RGYP01000453.1 GCA_010031985.1 Gammaproteobacteria bacterium | reverse complement strand
ACCGACCACCGTGAATCGCCCGAGCCCCCGCTCGTCGACGAAGCGTTCGAACAGCGTTTGGATGCGCTCGAGCGTGTAGTTGCCGTTCGGCTCGGGACCCGTCAAACCATGCGCCGGCAGATCGACGCGGATGACGCGATAGTCGTCACGCAGTTTCGCGACCCAAGGCTCCCACATGAAGAGACTCGAGTAATTGGCATGCAAAAGCACGACCGCAGGCCCACGACCCTCGTCGCGATAATGCAGCCGCACACCGTCGATCACCACGAACTTCGAAGGGGGCCGCGCCCACTTGGCCTCGACCTCGCTTGCGGGCACGTCGCGATACACCGCGGCCCCGACGAGAAGCAGCAACGCAATGAAGGCGATCAAACCGAGCAGCGCCCCAAGAATTCGCTTGATCCAACGCATGGACAGGCCTCTCCCCTGAGGGGAGATATACTCCGGCCGGTCGTCCAATCAAACAGGTCGTGAACATCGTGACCACTCCCGCAGCGACAGCCTCTGCTGGGCCGCCGCGCGACCCCGCCACAGGTGGCTTCAAGGCGGCTTACGCCTGGTTCGTCGTCGCCGTGCTGGCACTCGCCAACTGCGTGTCCTTCATCGACCGGCTGATCCTCTCGCTGCTCGTGCAGCCGATCAAGGCCGACCTCGGCATCTCCGACACGGCGTTCAGCCTGCTGGCCGGCGCCGCGTTCGCCATCTTCTACTGCGTGGTCGGCCTGCTGATCGCGCGCTGGGCGGACCGGTACAGCCGCAAGTGGATCGTCACCACCGGCATCGTGCTCTGGTGCCTCATGACCTCGCTGGCCGGCACCGCCCGCTCGTTCGCGCAGCTGTTCCTGTACCGCATCGGCGTCGGCGTCGGCGAGGCGACGCTGTCGCCGTCCGCGTACTCGCTGCTGGCGGGATATTTCCCGCCGCAGCGCCTCGCGCTCGCCGTCGGCGTGTTCAGCGCGGGCGTCACCGCAGGCACGGGGCTCGCCTACCTGCTCGGCGGCAGCGCGATCGGCTGGGTGATGTCGCTCGGCACCGTGCATCTTCCCCTGCTCGGCGATCTCTCCGGCTGGCGCTTGGTGATGGTGGTGGTGGGCGCGCTGGGCCTGCCGGTCGCGCTCATGATGCTGTTCGTCAAGGAGCCGCCGCGCACGCCGGGCATCACGCCCGCGAGCCTCGGCGAGGTCTGGGCGCACTTCAAGGCGAATGTCAGCCGCTACGGCCTGGTGTTCGCGGGCTACGGCACCACCTCCATCACCGCGTTCGCGGTCATGATCTGGACGCCGGAGCTCTATCGTCGCCAGTACGGCGCCGGCATCGGCGAGGCGGCGCTCGCCATCGGCACGGTCGCGGTGCTCGGCGGGCTGCTCGGGGCGTTCATCG
>RGYP01000452.1 GCA_010031985.1 Gammaproteobacteria bacterium | reverse complement strand
AGCGACTATGTCGGTACTTTCGGCGGTGAGCGAATCAGCTACCGGGCCACGGCGAGCGAGACGGTGCTCAAGAACGACAAAGACGAGGATACGGCGGCGATGTTCACCGTGTCTTATGTCAAAAAAGACGTCGGCGATCCGCGCGCACGGCCGGTGACTTTCGTCTTCAACGGTGGACCGGGTTCTTCATCGCTGTGGTTGCACATGGGCGTCTTCGGCCCCAAGCGTATCGTGGTTCCGAGCGACGGCAGTCACGCGGGCGCCGCCCCTTACCGCGTGGAGGAAAACGCTCTCAGTATTCTGGACGTGACGGATCTCGTTTTTATCGATCCGATCGGCACCGGTTATTCGAAAGCGCTCGGCAACAGCAAGGACGAGGAGTTCTGGGGTCTACGGGAAGATGCGGAATCCATTGCCGAGTTCATCCGCATCTGGGTCACACGCAACGGTCGCTGGAATTCTCCCAAGTACATCGCGGGCGAGAGTTACGGCACCACGCGAGCCGCGCGCTTGGTTGCAGCGCTGCAGGGTGGATTCAACGGCGTGAGCGTCAACGGGGTGATCCTGCTTTCGTCGATACTCGATTTCCACACGGCGGATTTCGGCAAGGGGAACAACATCCCTTACGTCGGATACTTGCCGACTTACGCTGCGGCGGCCTGGTACCACGGCAAGGTTAATCCGCGACCCGAGAGTCTCGAGGCTTTCGTCGCCGAAGCTCGCGCTTTTGCGGGAAACGAATATCTCGTTGCTCTGCTCAAAGGCAGTGCGCTGAAAGGTGCGGAACGAGCGGCCGTAGTCAAAAAGCTCGCACGTTTCACGGGCCTCAGCGAGACCTACATCGAGCAGACGGATTTGCGTATCGATGCGTTTCGCTTCATGAAGCAACTGCTGCGCGACGAGGGCAAGGCCATCGGCCGACTCGACGCACGCTACACGGGGCGCGACTATGACGCCGCCGGCGAAACTTTCGACAACGATCCTTCGGCCTATGGAATCGACGGTGCGTATGTTGCCTCGATCAACGATTACCTCACGCGGACGCTGAAAGTGGACTTTGATCGGCGCTACAAGGTTTTGGATGGCGCTCCCGGTTCAAAGTGGAAATGGACCGAGGGTCACGGCGGTTGGGCGACATACGCGAACGTCGCCCCTCACCTCGGTACCGCAATGCGAGAAAACTCCGACTTCCGCGTCTACGTCGCCAATGGGTACTACGATCTTGCGACGCCGTTTCATGCCACCGAAATCACGATGGCAGACAATGGCATCGACGGTAGTCGTGTGACCATGAGTTATTTCGAGGGCGGCCACATGATGTACACGCATGAGCCTTCATTGACCAGGCTCTCTGCAGAGGTTCGTGCGTTCATCAAGGCG
>RGYP01000451.1 GCA_010031985.1 Gammaproteobacteria bacterium | reverse complement strand
TCGAGTCGATCCATGTAACCGATCGACTGGTTGAAAGGTTTGGATTCGGCGAGTTTTTCGGTGGCGCGATGCAGCAGACCGATGTGCGGGTCGGCTTTTTGGATCACCTCGCCATCGAGCTCGAGCACGAGACGCAGCACCCCGTGCGCCGCCGGGTGCTGCGGCCCGAAGTTCATGGTGTAGGACTGAATCTCGGCCATGGCTCAGCCCGCCGCCTTGCCGGGCGCCGCGGTCGGCGTCGTTTCGATCAACGCCGGGTCGTAGCGGTTGTCATGACGAATGACTCGCGGCACGAGCGTGCGCGGCTCGATGCTCACGGGTTCGTACACCACCCGCTGTTTCTGCGGGTCATAGCGCACTTCGACGTTGCCGATCAGCGGGAAATCTTTGCGGAACGGATGCCCGATGAATCCGTAATCGGTGAGCAAGCGACGCAAATCCGGGTGGCCCTTGAAGAGAATGCCGAACAGATCGAAGGCCTCGCGCTCGAACCAATTGGCCGACGCCCAAACACCGACCAGCGAATCGATCATCGGTTCGTCGTTGTCGGCGCAGAAGGCACGCAGGCGCAGACGGCGATTGCGCCGAACCGAAAGCAGATGGCTGACGACGGCAAAGCGTCGTCCGGCCGTTGCGCCGTCGACGCTACCGCCGCGATTTACACCGCGCGAAAACCCGGAACCCGTTGCCGAGGTCGTCTTCCACTCGGACTTGCCGTATTCGAGGTAATCGACGCCGGCAAGATCAACCAATACGTCGAACCCCAACTCGGCGTGATCGCGCAGCGTCGTGGCGACCGCCAGCACCTGCGACGCATCGCACTCGAGGGTCAATTCATCCGGCAACGAATCCACTCGGCGTACCGAGTCGCCCAAAATCTCGAGCGCCCTGCTCGCCCAGCTCGGCTCGCTCATGGGCTCACCACCGTGCTGGTGCGCGCGATTTTCTTTTGCAGCTGGATGATGCCGTAGAGCAGAGCCTCGGCCGTGGGCGGACACCCCGGCACGTAGACGTCGACGGGAACGATCCGATCGCAGCCACGCACCACGGCGTAGGAGTAGTGGTAATAGCCGCCACCGTTCGCGCAGGAACCCATGGAGATGACCCAACGCGGCTCGGGCATCTGGTCGTAGACCTTGCGCAGCGCCGGGGCCATTTTATTGACCAGCGTACCGGCAACGATCATGACGTCGGACTGACGCGGGCTAGGCCGAAACACGACGCCGAATCGATCGAGGTCGTAGCGCGAAGCGCCCGCATGCATCATCTCGACCGCGCAGCAGGCGAGCCCGAACGTCATGGGCCAGAGCGACCCGGTGCGCGCCCAGTTGACGAGGTTGTCGACCTGCGTCGTGACGAAACCGCGCTGCGCGAATTCGT
>RGYP01000046.1 GCA_010031985.1 Gammaproteobacteria bacterium | reverse complement strand
GGCAAATTGCCGCGATTCGGGCTCATCGAAGACCCGCTCTTTGCGCTGCAGCGCGAGCGCGAGCAGGACACGCGAATCTCGGTGCGGCAGCCGCTCTATGCACCGGCGATCCCCGCAGCGGTTCGCGCCCAGCGCTCATTGCTCGAAGCCAATGAATTCGCGCGTCTTGCCGTCAGCAACAGACTACGGCGCGATATCACCGTCGGTTATCTCGACTGGTTGCGCGCTAGCCGCAGCGCGCGTCTGATCGACGCCAGTCGAGCACTGCTCGCCGAAAATCTGCGCATCAACGAATCGTTGTTCGAGAACGGCAAGGTGACGCAGGACCAGGTGTTGCGGGCACAGGCCGAACTGCTGGCCGTCGAGCAGCAGCTCACCGAAGCCGGCAATGTCCGTGAGCAGGTTCAGAGCTACGTCAATTTTTTGCTGAATCGTCCACTTGATACGCCACTCGAAGCCGCCGAGATCAATTCGGAGGTCGCGCGCACCGTCGCCGATCTCGCGGTGCTGCGCGCTGCCGCCGCGACTAATCGACCCGAATTCGGACAACTCGATCGCGCGGTCCGTGCCGCGGGGGCTCGCGTGGATGCAAGCCGCGCGACGCGCAAACCGACCGTGGCCCTCGGCATCGATGGCGGCACGCAGGGTGAGGACTACGGCTTCGGCCGCGGCCGCAATTTCGCGACAGTGTCGGTGCTGCTCAATTGGACGCTGTTCGACGGCGGGACACGCCGCGCCGAGGTACGACAAGCACGCGTGGCACAACGACAAGCCGAACTGCAGCGCGAACAAGTCGGGCAACAAATTCAGCTCGAGGTGCAGCAGTCGCTCGATCGACTGCAGACGAGTGAAGCATCGTTGCGTACCGCCGAGGCGCGCGCCGCAGCCGCGCGTGCTGTGTTCAGAATCGCCGGGCGCAAACGCGACGAAGGCGTGATCAGTCAGGTCGAATTTCTCGACGCCCGTACGGCGTTGACTGCTGCCGAACTCAATCTCAATGCCGTGCGCTTCGAGGTCCTCGCGCGCCAGGCTGAACTCGATTACGCCACCGGAGCCACGCTGCCGTGAAACGTTCAGATCATTCGTCCTCGTCGATGAAGACCTCGCTCATCGCGATCACATCGCTGGTCGTCCTTGGGCTGCTCGGCGGTTGCAGCAAAGACGTGGTCGACGCCTCGGCGAAACCCGGTACGCCGGTGAACGTGGCCGTCGCGAGCAGCGGACCGCCACTCGCCGTTATCGAAACCAACGGGCTCGTCGGCTCGCGTGACGAAATGCGTTTGTCGTTCAAGACCGGCGGCATCGTGCGACGGATCGCCGTGCAAGAAGGTGAGACGGTACGCAAAGGGGCGCTGCTCGCCGAACTCGAGTTGACGGAGATCGCGGCGCAGGCCGAACAGGCGATCCAACTGGCACAAAAGGCGGAACGCGACCTCGAGCGTGGCGAGCGATTGGCGGCAGACCAGGTCATCAGCCTCGAAGCCTTGCAAAATCTGCGTACGGCAGCCTCGATCGCGCGCGCTGCGCGTGATGCAGCGCGCTTCAATCTCGGCTACTCCCGAATCACGGCGCCGCGCGATGGCGTCGTGTTGCGCAAATTCGTGGAAGAACGCGAACTCGTGCCCCCTGGTCAACCGGTGATCGTTCTCGGCAGTGCGGATCGCGGCTACGTGGTACGCCTTGCGCTCTCGGATCGTGACGTCGTCAAGCTTGCCACGGGCGATGCGGCGACGATCGTGCTGGACGCCTATCCAAATCGCGAGTTGCGAGGTCTCGTCAGTGAGGTGTCATCGGCGGCCGATCCGCGAAACGGCTTGTTTCCGGCACAGATTCGGCTCGATGCCGTTGCCGGCGTGCGGCTCGCGAGTGGGCTCGTGGCGCGAGTACGCATAACGCCCTCGCACGACGGTGAGTCATCGCTCACGTACGTGCCGATCGCCGCGATCGTCGAAGGTAACGGGCGTACCGCCAGCGTATTCGTCGTCGACGGCGACGTCGCTCGCAAGCGTGCCGTGCAGCTGCGTTTTCTCGATGACGAACACGCAGCGCTCGAAAGTGGCATCAAGCCGGGTGAGCGGGTCGTCACCGAAGGGGCGCTGTATCTGGTCGACGGCGAAAAAGTTCGCGCGACCGAGCGCTCGGCGGCTACCGCAGCGGCGCGCTGAGCGCACCCGGGCGCAGGAACGACACCGATGGCCACGCCGATTCTCGAGTTTCCGATTCGACGCTACCAATTCACCCTGGTGGTTTTTTTCTGTCTCGTGGTCCTCGGTCTCTACAGCTTCGTTTCGGTACCGCGCGAAGAAGATCCCTCGTTCAAGATCTCGGGATTCGAAATCACCTCGATCATGCCGGGCGGCGACCCCAAAGATCTGGAACGACTGATATCGAAGCCGCTGGAAGATCGTCTCGCCGAGCTCGACGACGTCAAACAGCTCGAGAGCATCGTTGCCGATGGCGTGGCGTTCACCATCATCGAGTTTCAGGCGTATACCGACCCAGACCGCAAGTACGAAGAAATCGTCCGCGAGCTCAATTCCTTGCGACCCGGATTTCCCGCCGAAGTGCGCGAGATCCGTATCCGCAAATTCAGCCCCGGCCTCGTCAACATCGTGCAATACGCACTGGTTTCCGAAGACGCCCCGTATCGTGAGTTGCAAAATCACGCGCGCGCCCTAAAGGACGCACTCAAAGGCGTGCCGGGCATACGTACCTCGGAAAGCTGGGCGTATCCGCCGCGCGAACTGCGCATCGAAGTCGATAATCGGCGGCTCGCGGATCTGCGTATTCCGCCGACCCGACTGATCCAGGCCATCGAAAGCGAGAACGCGAACATCCCGGCTGGCGTGGTCGACATCGGCCCGCGCAGTTTCTCGGTGAAGACGACCGGCGCCTACGAAAATCTCGACCAGATTCGCGATACGGTCATCAGCGCCGTCGAGGGCCGTGCGGTGCGACTGCGCGATGTCGCCGAAGTGCGCTGGGACGAAGGTCAGTGGGGTCATCTCGGACGCTACAACGGGCGTCGCGCCGTGTTCGTGACGGCCAACATGAAGGAAGGTCAAAACATTCTCGACGTGCGCCGCGACATCGATACGGTGGTCGAGCGTTATCAGTCGGGTTTGCCGAAACGGGTCAAACTCGAGCTCGGCTTCGATCAGTCGATCAACGTCGAGAAACGCCTGAGCCGTCTGTACATCGACTTCATGATCGCGATCGGACTCGTGCTGCTCACGCTGTTGCCGCTCGGCCTGCGTGCCGCCACCATCGTGATGATCTCGATCCCGCTGTCGTTGGCTTTCGGTCTGACCGTACTGTATTTCCTCGGCTACTCGCTCAATCAGTTGTCGATCGCCGGATTCGTGGTGGCGCTCGGTCTGCTGGTCGACGACTCCATCGTCGCCGTCGAAAACATCTCACGCCATCTGCGCATGGGTTACGACCGCGTGCGTGCCGCCGTCGCCGGTACACGACAAATCTTCATCGCCATCCTCGGTTGCACGGCAACCCTAGTCTTCGCGTTCCTGCCGCTGATGGCCTTGCCCGGAAATTCCGGCAAGTTCATCCGCGTACTGCCGACCACCGTCGTCGCGACGATCGTGGGCTCGCTGTTGATCGCGCTCTTCATCATTCCGTTCCTCGCGAGCCGCATGCTGCCCGTCGAGGATGCCGGACACTCGAACCGTCTGCTGCAGCGCATCATGGACGGCATCCACCGCTACTATCGACCCGCGCTGCACTACTGTCTGGCTCGACCACGAGCGACCGTGATCACGGCGATCGGTGGTTCGTTACTGCTGTCGGCCCTGTTGGTGCCCGTGCTCGGATCGAGCCTTTTCCCGAAAGCCGATACCCCGATATTTTTGGTGCAGGTCGAAACGCCGACGGGTACGAGCTTCGCAGCCACCGACAAGGCCGCGCAATTCGTCGAAGGCGAAGTGCAAAAACTGCCTGGCGTGCGCTCGGTGTTCACCAATCTCGGTCGCGGCAATCCGCAGGTGTACTACAACCACATCCAGCGCAGCGAAACGGCAAGCTATGCCGAAGTTTTCGTGGTGCTCGACAAATACGACACGCGGCGCACGCCGAAGATGCTCGATGCCTTGCGTATGCGTCTCGATGGATATCCCGGTGCCCGAATCTCGGTGCGCGAGTTCGTGAATGGCCCGCCGGTATCGGCCCCGGTCGCGGTGCGCCTCGTCGGTCCCGACATCGAGGTGCTCGACGAATTGGCGAGCAAGGTGGAGAAGCTGATCGAAGCCACCCCCGGCACGCGCGATGTCCGCAATCCGCTCAAGTTTCCACGCACTAACCTGAAAATCGAGACGGATACCGCGAAAGCCGCCTTGCTCGGCGTTCCTGCGGTCGAGATCGATCGTGCGATGCGACTCGCGGTCTCCGGCTTGCCGGCGGGAACTTTCAAAGATATCGATGGCGAACAGTATCCCATCGTCGTGCGCACGCCGCTCGAGGGTCGTGCTGCCCTCGAAGCCGTCAAGGCCGCTCGGGTGATCAGCGTCAGCGGCGAGTCATTGCCACTGTCGCAAGTCGCGACGATCGAATTCGAGCCCGCGCCGGTATTGATTTCGCGCTACGACCGGCAACGCGCCGTCACGATCAACTCGGAGATCGAGCGGGGTGAAAATACGGGCAAAGTCACCGCCGCCGTGGTCAGTCAGCTCGACAAAATGGATTGGCCGCGCGGTTATCGTTACGTTCTAGGCGGCGATGCCGAGGCGGGTGCCGACGCCTTCGGTGGCATCGGCACGGCGATCATCGTCGCCATCTTCGGCATCTTTGCGATTCTGGTGCTCGAGTTCGGTAGCTACCGCTCGACGCTGATCGTTTTGACCGTGGTTCCGCTCGGCATTTTCGGCGGCATGCTGATGCTGCTGATCAGCAATAACGAAATTTCGTTCACGGCGAGCATCGGCTTCATTGCGCTCATCGGCATCGAGATCAAAAATTCGATCCTGCTGGTCGACTTCACCAACCAACTGCGCGAAGAAGGCGTGCCGCTCGACGAAGCGATCGAACGCGCCGGTGAAATCCGCTTCTTGCCGATTTTGCTCACCTCGGCGACGGCCATCGGCGGTCTGTTGCCTCTCGCCGTGCAGAACAGCGGGCTCTACTCGCCCATGGCTTGGGTGATCATCGGCGGACTCGTCACCTCGACCCTGCTGGCGCGGTTGGTCACCCCCGTCGTTTACAAGCTGATTCCGCCCGCGGGTCACGAGCCGCGGCAGCTCGCACGGGGTACGCAGCCCGACTCCTCGGGTGCGCTGCTCTGACCGAGACGTCCGCTCAGACGGCGCTTTCGAGCTCCCAGGTCACGAGCGGAGCACCGCGACGAATCCAGAATCCTGCACCGATCTGGCGAAAATGACGTGCGAGGCGCTCGCGGTACCAACGAGCGGTACGCATCGCCACTCGTCGATCGGTACGCGACTGATCGGCATTCTCGCGCCAATCGCGCCGTGTCAATGCACTGAAGAACAGTACGCCACGACATAGACGCGCCAGATTACGAATGGCGCGCGCCGCATCCGCTTCGTCGAGATACTGCAATACGTCGAAGCAGACCACGAGGTCGAAGGGCTGGCGACTTTCGAAGTCGGCGATGCTGCCCTGTATCCAGCCATAGCGCTGGCAAAGATATTCGCTGTACTCGAGCCCGACGTAGGTGGCGCCGGGCAGTGCCCGCAGCAAAGGTTCGCGCATCAGCCCGAGCCCGCAACCGGCATCGAGCATGCTCGATACCGGGCAACCGATATGCTTGGTGTAAGCGGCGATGAGCTGCGCACGCGCCGTCATCTCGGCACGCGAAGTCACCGAGGTACGCCCGTCGCGATAAAAACGTCGGTAATACTCGCGATCGAAACGCGCGTCGCGGCCTGAGTCCGTGGCGCTGTCGCGTCTCAAACGATACCGGCGAGTTTCTTGGCGATGGCTGCCACCTGTGCAGGATCGGCTTGCGAGACTTCCGGATATTCGGTGAAGCGCTCGGGAATCTTGATGGTCGCATCGATACCCATCTGGTCGGAGCGGAAAGCGCCGAACTGTGGCGATTTTTCGCAGGAAGGATCGAGAATCATCGGAATGCCGTCGGGCTGGATGATGGAATCTTTGACAGGCTGCCAACGCGTCATCATCGCCCACTCGACCTGCTTGAGGTCGTAGGGATCAACATCGGGTCCGACGACGATGACCAATTTCGCCGTACGACCCCAGCGACCGGCGGAACCCCAGACTGCATGGATGACATATTTGCCGAAATTGGGATGAGGCTTGCGCCAGCCGTCGACCGACAGCTGTACGACGTAGCACATGTTGGGTGTGACGGCGACGTCGTGCACCTCGGGGATCTTCTTGCGCAGATCGGAGAGCACTTCGCCCTCGACCGGCAGCAGCGCGATGTAGTTGTGATCGAAAGGCGGCACCATTTCCATGGTGGCGTGCCAAAGCGGATTCTTGCGATGGGTGATGCACTTGATGCGCACGATCGGAAACACTTGTACGCGGTCGTAATAGCCGACCGGGTTCGAGTGCCAACCGATGGCCTCGAGCTCGTCGGTGTGTACCTCGCCTTCGAGCACCCACTCGGCGCTTGCCGGCACTTCCAGATCGACCGTCTCGCAGCGCACCATCTCGACGGGTGAACCGCGCAAGCCACCCGCGAAGGCGGTTTCGTCGACGTTGAACGGCACACCGGTTGCCGAAGCGAGATGCAGCGCGGGATCGCAAACGCCGGCGATGGCGACCTCGAGACGCTTGCCCATCTGCGAAGCTTTGAAGGTATGCCGACCGATATCGGAGAACGGCGGATTCCACCAATAAAATGCGGCGAGATCGGTCTTGGCACGCTCGGGCTTGTAAGTGCCGCCCTGCGGATGCGTGGCGTCCAAAAATTGCGTGAAGCGATACCAGCCGCAGTTACGACCCGTGCCGTTTTCAGGGTCTTTCGAGAAGGTCATCGCGTTGGTGATGTACGCGGGCCCTTCCTTGCCGAACCAGACGTGCGGAATCTGTTTGTCGAGGGCAACGTCGTCACCTTTGATGATGACTTCCTTGCAGGGTGCCCGTGATTTGTCGACGATTTTGGGTGCATGCCAGCGCGCCGGATCTGCAAGCACTTCGGAGTGGTGCAGCTTGGCTTCGCGCCAGTCGCGAAAGCCGATGGTCATGGCGGTACGTTCGCGGGTGCCGAACGGGTTGAAGAGGATCGGCACACCCTTGGTATTGACGGCGTCGACGTTGTTGAGCATCAACGCCGGACCGTCCTTGCTGCACACGTAGTGCATCAGGGCCTGCAGTTCGTTGGTGTCGCGGCGACCATCGAGCGGCACGTCGACGTGCTTCAGCTGCCCGTCCTTTTCGAGCGCCGCCAGAAACTCGCGCATGTCCTTGAATGCCATGGTTACCCCCTTTTGTGTCGACACCGCCCGGCCTCGAAGCCTAACGTCGGGGGCGAGCCCAAGCCAGACCCCAAGCCACTGCACACCGATTTTGACCTTACGTCGGACATGCGAAGGCGTGGCGCGCGCCCAGCTCCGGGCAACTCGGCATGATGCAGGTCGATCACCCATCCGCTCGGAGTCGCCATGTCCGTCTCTTCCCCCAAGGTCGCCATCATCACCGGTTCGGCCACCGGTGTCGGCGCCGCCGCTGCCATCATGCTCGCCGAGCGCGGTTGCAACGTGCTGGTCAATTACACGCGTAGCGAAACCGAGGCCCACGACACGGCCAAAGCCTGTGCCGCGCATGGCGCCGAAACGATCGTCTATCGCGGCGACGTCTCCGAGGACAGTGCCTGTCAGGGAATGGCGCAAGCTGCCATCGACAAATGGGGCCGCATCGACTACCTGATCAACAATGCCGCCAAAACCAAATTCAACCCCTACGAAAATCTCGATGGCCTGAGTGCCGAAGATTTTCTCGGCATCTACAAAGTGAACGTCGTCGGTGCTTATCAAATGGTGCGTGCCGTCGCGCCACAAATGAAAAAGCAGGGTCGTGGCGCGATTGTCAACAATTCTTCGATCGGCGGCGTGACCGGCATCGCTTCCTCGATGGCCTATGCCGCGAGCAAAGCGGCGCTCAACATGATGACCCAATCGCTGTCGCTGGTACTCGGCCCCGAAGTTCGTATCAACGCGATTGCCCCGGGCGCCATACAGACGCGCTGGCTGCAAGGCGGCATGACGCCGGAGCAATACCAGGCGTTTCTCGTGAACGCAGCGGCCATGGTGCCGCTGCAGACGGTGCCCACCGCCGAACAGATCGCCGAGGCACTGGTGTGGTTTCTCGAGGGTGCGAGCGTGGTGACGGGCGAGGTTTTGATGGTGGATGCCGGCTTGCATTGTGGCCGACTGCCCCCGACCTCGAGCAGCAAGGCGAGCTGGGATGGCAACAAGAAATAAATTCTTTGGCGGCGGGGTCGGTCGACGCGACGTGTTGGGTGCGCTCGCCGCGCTGCCGTTTTCGAACACCGCCCTTGCTGATGATACCGCGCTGCCATTCGTCGGCGGCGACGTCGTAGTCGGCTGCACGCTACTCAACGATCCCAAAGATGATCATCGTGGTCTCGGCAGGATCCTGCACTACGACGCCGAGCTCAAACTGCGCCGTACGATCGTGCTCGAAGACACGACGCACATCGTTCAGGGTCTGAAATTCGGCCCCGACCGCAGCCTTTGGGCCTTCGATGCCTTCGCGTACACGATCGCGCGCTTCGGCGCCGACGGCAAGCGGCGCAGCAACTTTCAAGCACCGGCAAGATCGTTCGCTCACGTGAGCTTCGCCAAGGACGGGCGGTTTTTTCTCGGCGAGAACTTCGTCGGCGAGAAGTCGCGCGTCCCGCTCGGCACCACGCTGCCCTTCATGCCCGGCACTCGCCGCTTGGGCGATGGGCATCTGTTCGAATTTTCAAAGCAGGGCAAGTTGCTGCGCGAGCATGCCACGCCCGTGCATGGCGGGATGGGCGGCTTTCAGGGCATGACGGCGAGTGCGATCGCCGCGGACGGGCGCACCCTCGTCTACACCTCCGAATCGGGTCCGCGCATCATGCGCTGGGATCTGCTCGACCGCACGCCGCTGGCCGATCTCGTAGGCGGTGCTGACGGCACCGGCAAGATGTTTTTCGATGTTCGGTTCGACGAAGCTGGCCGCTTGCTGGTGGTCACCGGTCGCGGCATCGACGCCCTCGACGACGCCGGCCGTCTGATGCGCAGCTATCCGTTCGGATCTTTCGGTTGGGCCTCACTCGGCACACCCCGCAACGGCTTCGTGCATGCCAGCAATTTCTTTTCCGGAGAAATCGCCTGTCTCGATCTGGCAAGCGGTGAGATCGTCGCCCGCGCCCAGACGGGCGTGCGCAAATCGGCCTCGGGAATAGACAGCTTTCCGGCCTGAGGACTAACTCTGACGTACCGGAATGCGTCGTAATTCTTTGAAGACGTCTTCGATGAAGCGGTTGCGCTCTTCCTTGATGGCCGCCGCCTGGGCAGCAGTCGGCTTGAAGGCCTCGAGTTGCTCGCGCGTCAGCAACCCTCGAGTCTCGAGTACGGTCTCGAGCGTGATGCGCCGCTCGCGTTCCACCCAGACCTGTGCCGCAAGCTCGACGACCATGCGGACCGTGGCGTCGAGCACCGGATCCTGCAGATATACCGGGTCAGGTCCGACCAGCGGCGTACCGCCCTCCGGCGTCTGCCGGTCACTCACGAGTGGCAAACCAGTGGGACATGTAGCCCGCACCGCCTGATCTTTGAGCGACCGGCGCGGCGGCGACGCGGAAGCCGTTGTCGGCGAGGATGCGATCGAAATCGCAGTCGCAGAAATCCTGTGAGTAGGGTTCGCCGTTGTGTCGTGCGTCGAACCAGCGGTGATAACGCTGGAAAGGCGATTTGTCGCGCGTACCGGTGAAATCGTAGACCGCGAAGATACCGCCCTTGCGGGTGACCCGCGCTGCCTCACGCACCGTCTCGTGAATGATGCGCAACGGCAGCTCGTGAAAAACGATGA
>RGYP01000450.1 GCA_010031985.1 Gammaproteobacteria bacterium | reverse complement strand
ACTGGCCGACCTTGGCCTTCTCGTACAACTTGCGCAACTGCGGGCGCGCGAGTGAGTAGTCCCACGTGAAGATGGAGTCCGCCTCGTTCTTCACGACATGGAGGACCTCGTCCGGGTCGACCATTGGTGTGGACAGGATGGCCTCGACGTCGTTGATCTCGTCACGGCCGATGATTCCCCGATTTTCTTCCCCAGTAATCGTCATACCCGAAGCCTACGGCACGACCCGCGCCCAAGTTAGAGTTGAAACCGTCATTCGGGGATCGCCCAATGACCCCTTAGGCGAAAGGCACACACCATGCGTAAGTCCCTCATTGGTCTCCTTGCAGTAGCCAGCATCGGCCTCGCGGCCTGTGGTGGCGGCTCCAGCTCGGAGTCGAGCTCGGAAGTCGTTGCCGGAGGCGGAAACGAATGCACCACCGGCAAGACGCTCACCGCCGGCACCCTCACGATCGGCACCGGCGCACCCGCCTACTCCCCATGGGTGGAAAACGATGCACCGGAATCCGGTGAAGGCTTCGAGGCAGCAGTGGCATACGCCGTCGCCGAACAGATGGGATTCGCCAAGGAGAACGTGACGTGGGTGCGAACCACCTTCGACGAGGCCATCCAGCCGGGTGCCAAGAACTTCGACTTCAACCTGCAGCAGTACTCGATCACCGACGAGCGCAAGGAAACGGTCAGCTTCTCCGACTCGTACTACACGACGAACCAGGCCATGGTCGGTTACGCCGACTCCCCGGTCGCATCGATGACGACGCTCGAAGAGCTCGCCAGCGTGAAGTTCGGCGTGCAGTCGGGCACCACGAGCCTCGACTTCGTGACCAACGTGATCGCCCCAACGACCGAGCCATATGTCTATGACGACAACGCAGCAGCCAAGGCCGCGCTCGAAGCCAAGCCTGTAGGTGAGTCCGAGGGCGACGGATCCCCACAACAGTGGCGAGTTCCACGGTCGCTCGAGACCGATGCCCGGCACGCCGAAGCCGATCAGATAGATCCACAAGATGACGGGCACGCCACGCATCACGTCGGTGTAGGCGATGACGAAGATGCGCAACGGAAAGAGCGCCGGGTTGCGGGTGTTACGAGCGACGGCGAGGAGCAACGCGACGATCAAGATCGCGGGAGTCGTCCACGTCCACGCGAAGATCTTCACGTCCAGTACGAACGCTTCGAGGAGGCGAGGGAACGAATCGGCGAGTCGCTCGCCGTCGAAGAAGCTCGCCTTGACGCGATCCCAGCGCGGCATGCGCGGGATGAGGATCACCAACAAAGCAACGACGCCGGCAGTGCTCAGCGCAGCAATTGCGGTGCTGCGACGGCGCTGCCGGCGTTCGAACGCGAGGCGTTCAGCGTTGCGTTGCGTAGATCAGCCTTA
>RGYP01000449.1 GCA_010031985.1 Gammaproteobacteria bacterium | reverse complement strand
CGTCTCGAAGCCCTTGACCACAAGTTCCGTGGCGCCGCCGCAGAGCACGGCCTGTTCGCCGAACAGATCGGTTTCGGTCTCCTCGGCGAAGGTCGTCTTCAGCACACCGCCGCGGGTGCCACCGATGCCGTGGGCGTAGGCGAGCGCTTTCTCGAAGCCCTTGCGCGAAGCGTCCTGGAACACCGCGAGCAGGCAAGGCACGCCGCGACCCTGCTGGTACTGGCGACGCACGAGATCCCCCGGACCTTTCGGCGCGATCAACACCACGTCGAGGTCCTTGCGCGGCTTGATTTGTTTGAAGTGAATGTTGAAGCCGTGCGCAAACAGCAGCGTCGCGCCTTTCTTCACATGGTCGACCACGGACAGGTACAAGGCTTTTTGCGCGAGGTCGGGGGCGAGCATCGCCACGAGGTCGGCACCGACCACCGCAGCGGCGGGCTCGGCGACGGGCAACCCGTCTTTCTTTGCCTTCTTCCAGCTGTCGCCTTTGCGAACGCCGATCACCACGTCGTAACCGCTGTCCTTCAAATTGAGGGCGTGCGCGCGACCCTGGCTACCGTAGCCGAGTACGCAAATACGCGCCCCACGGAGGGCTTTTTTGTCGACGTCCTTCTGCGAAAACAACTTCATGTGCTGACTCCCTGATTGCTCAGCTGGTTTGCTCTGACTAAAAAAAAACCCCGCATCGGCCATGGACCGGTGCGGGGTTTGTCGCATCTTTGCTCGCCGCCGGATGCTGGCCCTAGGCTCAGACCCCGACGAGCAACCCGCGCCGGCCACCCACGAGGGGTAGCGCGAGTTCTGGCGATAGCGGCAGGGCGACGCGGGCCGCCGGCTGGAACGCAAGAACACTTGCAACGCGAATCATCCCGAAATTGCACCACGCGAGCCCCCGCACTGTCAAACGAGGCGCCGTGTCAAACCGCCGGCGCCCCGCTAACATGCGTGCATGTTTCCAGCCGGCCTCGCGCTCGATCAGCTGCTCGCCCCCCCCGGTGCAGCCGCCATTCCGCTCTGGTTACTGCGCGAAAGCGATCTCGCAGCGTTCAAGGCCGGGCAACCGCCGGCCGTCGGGGCTTGGCTCGAGCAGCATGCCTTCTTGGCCGAACGCCATCGCGTTCTCGGCATTCCGGGCGGCGGGGGCGAGCTCGCGGGCGCGGTCGCGGGAGTCGGACCGCTCGACGACTGGTCGAAGCTCTCGCTATGGCAGGTGGCCGGGTTGATCGAACGCCTGCCGCCTCGAGACTATTTCCTCGCGACCCCGCTCGCCGCCGACCCGGGAGCTCAGCTGCTGCTCGGCTGGTTAACGGGAGGGTACCGGCTGACCCGCTTCAAATCGAACGCGGCGGCGCCCAAAACCCCGGCGGCGCTGCGGGCGCGGTTGGTGCCACCCGCGAACGTCGAGGTCGG
>RGYP01000448.1 GCA_010031985.1 Gammaproteobacteria bacterium | reverse complement strand
GTGACGCGCAAGCCTTGTGCGGTCGCTTCGGCGGCGGCGCTCGCGCCCGCCGCACCCGAGCCCACCACCAAAAAATCGGTGTCGAGATCCCAATTGAAGGCTTCGGGGTCTTCGACGACTTGCGCCGGCTCGACTTGCGAGAACCAGGGGTTGGTCGGTTTGCGGCTCATGCTTTGTGTGTCCCGTCGTTCGCATCTCGCAGCGCATAGCGCTGGACTTTTCCGGACGCTGTGGTCGGCAACTGATCAACGAAATGCACGCGACGCGGTACTTTGTAGTTGGCCATGTTGTCGCGGCACCAGGCAATGAAATCGGATGGCTCGAGTCTCGTGGCGGGACGCAGCACCACGTAGGCGGCGGCGACCTCGCCCAAGCGCTCGTCGGCGATTCCGACCACGGCGACTTGGGCCACGGCCGGGTGCGCACTGATCAAAGATTCGATTTCGGCGGGGTAGCAATTGAAACCGCCGGTGATGAACATGTCTTTTTTGCGATCGGTGATGCGCAGGTAACCGCGCGTATCCATGGTGCCGACGTCGCCGGTATGCAGCCAGCCCTCGCTATCGATCGCTGCCGCGGTGGCTTCAGTGTCGTCGAGGTAACCCTGCATCACGTTGTAGCCGCGCACCCAAAGTTCGCCCTCGCTGCCGCGCGGCAGTTCGCGCCCGGCATCGTCGACCACTTTGACTTCGACACCAGGCAGCGGCGCGCCACAGCTCTGCGCGATGGTTTGCGGGTCGTCGCCGGGTCGACACATGCTGACCGTGCCGGTCGATTCGGTGAGCCCGTAGCCCGTGACCACGGTTTTGAAACCGAGTTCGTCACGCATCCGCTCGATCAAAGAAACCGGGACACTCGCGGCACCCGTGACGGCGAGGCGCAGGCTCGAGGTGCTTGAGCGATCGAGAGAGGGGTGGGCGAGCATCGACTGAAAGAGCGTGGGTGGCCCGGGCAGCACGCTGATGCGATCCGCGGCGATCCGGCGGATGACCTCTGCAGCGTCGAACACCGCCATCGGCAGAATCGTCGCGCCCGTGAGCAGGCAGGAGAGCCAGCCCGCCTTGTAACCAAAGGTGTGGAAAAACGGATTGACGATGAGATAGCGATCTTGCGCGCCAAGGCCGACGATGGAACTCCACTCGCGGAAGACCCGAACGTTTTGACCGTGACTCGCCATCACGCCCTTGGGGGCGCCGGTGGTCCCGGAGGTGAACATGACGTCGGCGAGATCCTGCGGGCGCAGCGTCGCGAGTCGCGCCGTAACCTCGGCGTTCGCCTGTGGCGTGGCGCGCCGCAAAAAGTCCGACCACGCCGGTGCATCGAGTTCGACGAGCTCGTGCAACTCGGGTAGCGATTCATCCTGCAGCAGCGCTGCGAAATCGATACCGAGGAACTGGCCCGAGTGACAGA
>RGYP01000447.1 GCA_010031985.1 Gammaproteobacteria bacterium | reverse complement strand
CGGATCATCAGGATCAAAGAAATGACTACCCCGATCATCCGCGCAAGCAATCTGCGCAAGCGTTACGGCAAGGGCAGTCTCGCCCTCGACGGCGCGAGTTTCACCATCGGTGCGGGACGCATCGTCGGCTTGATGGGCCCCAACGGGGCCGGGAAAACGACCGCCCTCAAGGCGCTGCTCGGACTCACGCCGTTCGACGGCGAGCTCTCGGTCCTCGGATTTGATCCACGCCGCGAGCGCGATGCGTTGATGCAGGACGTCTGCTTCATCGCCGACGTGGCCGTGTTGCCGAAGTGGCTGCGCGTGTCGCAAGCGCTCGACTACGTCGCTGGCGTCCATCCGCGCTTCGATCGAAGCCGCGCCGAGACCGTACTCGGCAAGACCGAGATCCGTCAGCGCAGCAAAGTCGGGGAACTGTCGAAGGGCATGATCACGCAGCTGCATCTCGCACTGATCATGGCCATCGATGCCAAACTTTTGGTACTCGACGAGCCGACCATCGGACTCGATCTGCTTTACCGACGTTCGTTCTACGAAATGCTGCTGAACGACTACTTCGATCACGAACGGACGATATTGGTCACCACGCACCAGGTTGAGGAGGTGGAAAACCTGCTCACCGACGTGTTGCTCATCAATCACGGCCGCATCGTGCTCGACTCCTCGATCGAGGCGATCGCGAGCCGCTACCTGCAACTGATCACGAGTGGCGAACACGTACCTGCCGCTCGCGAGCGGCGGCCGATCCACGAGCGTGAAGTATTTGGTCGCACCGTGTTCATCTACGAAGACCAAGTCGCAAGCGAACTCGCGGGCCTTGGCGAGCTGCGCACGCCGTCGGTCTCGGACCTGTTCGTCGCCAAGATGAGCGGGGGTGTGCAATGAACGCAAGATCTTTCATCACCCTGCTGCGCCGCGAGACCTGGGAGCATCGCAGCCTCGTTTGGGTACCGCTGGTCGTGGCCACGCTGATCGTGGTGTCGGCCATCCTCAGCACCAACGTCACCAACAGCATCGAAATTCGTGTCGATGGCGAAGAATCCGAATTCTTTGCCCGACTGGCGATCGACACCGCCAAGCAGTCGCAATTGTTCGCCGTCTGGATGAGTTCGCTTATCCTGCCGCTGATCGTCGTCGGTCTCACCGTGCTCTTCTTCTATTTGCTGGATGCGCTGTACGCCGAGCGCAAGGACCGCAGCATCCTCTTTTGGAAGTCCATGCCGGTCTCCGATACGGCTACGGTTCTCTCCAAGGCGTTCACCGCGCTGGTGGTCGTTCCCGTGTGGATCTGGCTGCTGTCGCTCGTGATGGGGCTGCTGGTGTTCGTGGTGGTGGCGCTCAAGGTCGGTGGTACGCCTCTCGCCCCTCTAGGCAACTTTCACGTCGGCACTTGGTTCGCCCTGCAGGCGAC
>RGYP01000446.1 GCA_010031985.1 Gammaproteobacteria bacterium | reverse complement strand
CACCGACGATGACGTAGTCGAATTCCTGCATGGATGACGTTCCTCGCCCGATCTTCAGAGAGCCCCGTTGCCTCGTCTGACTATACCGTACCGGCCTGCGAGCTCGTCCCGTCCAGAAAGTTCGCGAGCACCGCCGCGTATTCGGCGGCGCGCGCGAAGTGGGCGGCCAGCGTATCCGTGCGGGCGCCAAGCAGTAGAACGGGATGACGTACCGCCGGCAAAGTGTTTGCCAGATCGTAGGCAGCGGAAATCGGCGCCGACGAGACGAAGTCGGTCTCGAGGTAGTCGATCATCGCTGGCCAAAGAAATTCGATGGTCTGTGGCGTCACCTTGAAACCGGGCAAATAGTGTTCGAAGGTCGTGCGTACCGTACGAAACACCAAAGATTCGTGACTACCGTCCGCGAGCGGTGCGGGCCGGCTCGACCGCCCCATGGCAGCGAACGTGGCGGCAAGCTCCGGCGTCAACAACGGACAGCCGTCGAGCATCACCCTGTCGATGAGGACAGGATGACGCAGCGCGAGTTCGACGGCGACACAGGCACCGCTATGTCCGCCGAGCACCGACACGGGTGTCCGCACGCCAACCGCCTGCAACGCGGCCGCCACGGAGTCGGCCCAATCGCCCATCGACCAGCTCGTGGGTCGCGGATCGGAACGCCCGTAGCCGAGCAGATCGAGCGCTAGCGTCTCGTAGCCACGTTCGGCCAACGCCGGCATCACACGCGAATACATGCGTGAGGACAAAGGCAACCAATGAATCAGCACGACACAGCCAGTACTGTCGCGCTCCGCCGGCAAACGTCGATAATGCACCTGTCCGTGCGCGGTGTTGGCATATCCTTTCGGTATGAGGTCCTTCGACATGGCGGCCGATCCCCTGCTGCAAGCCCTCGGGCAGAATATCGCGTTCTTCCTGATCGCGAGCCTATACGTCTGGATCGGGGCGCGCCGCACCGCAGGAACGGCCGCATTTCCGGGACCACGACCACCACCCACTTGGTTCAAAGTATGGTTGGTCGTGATTTGGCTGGTCGGTCTGATCCTGCCCATAGTGACGCTGCTCGTCGAAGGTGTGCTGCGCGCCAATGCCGCCCTCGCCATCGGGCTCGGCGCCTACCTCGTCATGTTCGTGGCGCAAGTCGCCACCGAAATCTTTGTCTGGAAGCGCTGGCGCAGCCCGATCTGGGTGATCGTGCCCTGCCTGTATCTCGCCTGGCGGCTGTGGCAGTGCGCTTGGGGCATGGGACTGCCGGGCGCTTTCGACTCGACGCTCGCAAAGCTGACCTGGAGCGCGCTCTTCGGACTATGGGTGATCAACATCGGCGTTCACTTCACCAACATTCCACTCACGCTGCGCTGGGACCACCATCCGCACGATGCGAACTTCAAGGCTCTACGTCACCCGGTCG
>RGYP01000445.1 GCA_010031985.1 Gammaproteobacteria bacterium | reverse complement strand
TTGAGCCTTCGCGGCAGGGACGTCATCCATGGCTGAAAATCTGGTCATCGTCGAATCACCGGCGAAAGCGAAAACCATCAAAAAGTATCTCGGCAACAAATTCGAGGTGCTCGCATCGTACGGCCACGTGCGCGATCTCGTGCCCAAGGAAGGCGCGGTCGATCCCGGCAAGCGCTTTGCGATGAAATACGAAATCATCGATCGCAACGAGCGCCACGTCGACGCCATCTCGCGGGCACTGCGCAAGGCGAAAGCGCTTTATCTGGCGACCGACCCCGACCGCGAAGGCGAGGCGATTTCCTGGCATCTGCGCGAACTGCTGCGCGATCGTGGCGATCTCGACGGCAAAGACGTGCATCGCGTCGAATTCTTTGAAATCACGCGCAATGCGGTCCGCCAGGCGATCGAAAATCCGCGCGATCTGTCTCTAGACCTGGTCAACGCACAGCAGGCGCGCCGTGCGCTCGACTACCTCGTCGGCTTCAATCTCTCGCCACTGCTCTGGAAAAAAGTGCGCCGCGGCCTCTCCGCGGGTCGCGTACAGAGCCCGGCCTTGCGCATGATCTGCGAGCGCGAGGCGGAAATTCAGGCCTTCGTGCCACGCGAATACTGGACGCTGGACGCACAGGGCGAGCGCGAAACGCAGACGTTTCCTTTGAAGCTGGTCGAGTTCGGCGGTCGCAAGGTCGAACAGTTCAGTTTCACCGACGCCACGCAGGCAAAGGAAGTCGAGCAGGCGCTATGCGCCGCGACCGGCGCCGGACTTCCCACGGATGCTGCCGCAGCACTGGCACCCGCCGGCAAGTTGCTCGTGCTCTCGGTCGATCGCAAGCAGCGCAATCGCAACCCCGCACCGCCGTTCACCACCTCTACTCTGCAGCAAGAGGCTGCGCGCAAGCTCGGTTTCTCGGCGCAACGCACCATGCGGCTCGCACAGCAGCTCTATGAAGGCGTCGACTACGGCGAGGGTGCGGTGGGTCTCATCACCTACATGCGTACCGACGCGGTCAACCTCGCGAACGAGGCACTCGTCGAGATTCGCGAAGTCATCGGCCGGATCTACGGCGCCGAATCGCTGCCCGAGTCGCCGCGCTACTACAAAAACAAGTCGCGCAACGCGCAGGAAGCGCACGAGGCGATCCGCCCGACCTCCGCTGCAGTGCTGCCGCAACTGCTGGAGGGCAAGATCGACAACGATCTGCATCGCCTCTATTCACTGATCTGGAAACGCGCGGTCGCCTGTCAAATGACACACGCGGTCTTCGACACCGTGGCCATCGACTTGCTCGCCGGACGTGATGGTCCGCAGCGACATCTGCTGCGCGCTAATGGCTCGACACTGCTCAAACCGGGCTTCATCGCCGTTTACATCGAGGGACAGGACGACGGCAGCGACGACGAAGACGATCGCATCCTGCCGGTGATGAACGAAGGCGATG
>RGYP01000444.1 GCA_010031985.1 Gammaproteobacteria bacterium | reverse complement strand
GTCGCTGTCGGTTGCCCGCCGCGTACATGGGTACGCTCGGCGTCGGTCGCGCGCCCGAGGCGATCGTTCCGGGTGAGTACACGACCGCCGATGCCGTGAGCGTGCAGCGGCAACTCGCAGCGATGCAGGCTGCTGGCGCGCAGTGCGTGGCGATGGAGGTCTCCTCGCACGCCCTCGATCAGCATCGGGTCGCGGCAGTGAAGTTCCGCGTCGCGGCCTTCACCAATCTGACCCGCGACCACCTCGATTATCACGGCACCATGGAAGCCTACGGTGCCGCCAAGGCGCGATTGTTCGACCTGCCGCATCTCGGTTGCGGCGTCGTCAACGTCGATGACGCGTTCGGTGCCACGCTGGCGCGACGCCACGTGAATTCGCTACCGCTGGTGCTCACCGCGCGCACCGCGGGCGGCTTGGCGGTCATCGATGAATGCCGCGCGATCGACGGCGCCACGCGCGCTTTCACCGCCGCTCGGGTGTGTAGTCGACCCGAGGGGCTGGCATTCACGCTCGAGGCGCGCGTCGGCGAGGGCGCTGTATCGCATCACGAAGTCACGCTGCCGTTGATCGGCGAGTTCAACGTCGACAACGTGCTACTAGCGCTCGGTATTCTCGATTCTTTGGATGTCGAACTGACCGAGGCCCTTGCGGCGCTCTCGAGCATCAGTGCGCCGCCCGGCCGCATGGAGGCGATCGTTGCCCCGGGGCGTGCGCTCGCGATCGTCGATTACGCGCACACGCCGGATGCACTCGCGAAAGCCTTGCGAGCCGCGCGCTCGCATTGCCCTGGTCGGCTGAACGTGGTCTTCGGCTGCGGCGGGGATCGTGATGCGGGCAAGCGTCCGCTGATGGCCAGCGTGGCGGCTGAGATGGCCGACGACATCGTCATCACCGACGACAATCCGCGCAGCGAACCCGCCGCCGGGATCGTCGAGGACATTCTTGCGGGATTGCCTCGAGGTCGGCGGGCCACCGTGATCCACGATCGCGGTAGCGCGATCCGGCACGCTCTCGAGCGCGCAACGGCGGGCGATGTGGTGCTGGTGGCCGGAAAAGGCCACGAGGATTACCAGATCGTCGGTACCGAACGGCGGCACTTCAGCGACCGCGAGCTCATTCAAAGTATTTATCGACCCGCTGCGGCGCAATCCGCGGAGGCGCACTGATGCGGCGATTGCACGACATCGCGGTCGATTGCGGGGGTCGTTTGGTCGGCGCCGATCGGGAATTCGTCGCCGTCAACACCGATACGCGGAAACTCGCGACCGGCGAGCTCTTCGTGGCGCTGCGTGGTCCGAACTTCGATGGCAACGCCTATCTCGCCGAGGCGGCGGCACGCGGTGCAGCAGGGGCGATTGCCGAGCGTGAGGGTCCGCCGGGCTTTCCCGTCATTCTGGTCGCCGATGCGCTCTCGGCCCTGCAGCGCGCGGCGCAATCTTG
>RGYP01000443.1 GCA_010031985.1 Gammaproteobacteria bacterium | reverse complement strand
CTATCCGGGCTGCACCGAAGAAGTCTGTGTACCCATCCTCGAGCGCATGTCCGGGTTGCGTTTCAACAAAGATTTTTTCGTCGGCTACAGCCCGGAGCGTATCAATCCAGGTGATAAAAACCATCGTCTAACCACCATCAAGAAAGTGACCTCCGGTTCGACGCCAGCGATCGCCGAGGTGGTGGATGCGCTCTACGCCTCGATCGTGACGGCGGGCACCCACAAAGCTTCCTCCCTGCGTGTCGCGGAGGCGGCCAAGGTAATCGAAAACACCCAGCGCGACGTCAACATCGCCCTGATCAATGAGCTTGCTTTGATCTTCAATCGGCTCGGTATCGACACCGAGGAAGTATTGCTTGCGGCCGGCACCAAGTGGAACTTCCTGCCGTTTCGGCCCGGGCTCGTTGGCGGTCATTGCATCGGCGTCGATCCGTACTACCTGACTCACAAGGCGCAGGAGATCGGTTACCACCCCGAGATGATCCTCGCAGGGCGACGCATCAACGACAACATGCCGCTGTACGTCGCTAGCGAAGTCGTGCGGCTCATGAACACCAAAAAAATTCATGTCAAGGGCGCGCGAGTTCTGGTGCTCGGCATGACGTTCAAAGAAAACTGTCCCGATATCCGCAATTCTAAGGTCGCTGACGTCATCAAGGAACTCGAAAAATACGGAGCGTCGGTCGAAGTGCATGATCCGTGGGCGAGCCCGGCAGAGACGCGTCACGAATACGGCATCAAGCTCGTCCCTAGTCTGCGTCGCCGCCGTTACGATGCGGTGGTGGTGGCGGTTGCGCACGCCGAGTTCAAGAAAATCGGCATGCGCGGTATCCGCGCGCTCTGCAAGTCCCGGCACGTGGTCTACGACATCAAGCATGTGTTCTCGGCGCGGCAGACGGATGGTCGCTTGTGAAGGTTCTCGTCACGGGCGCAGCCGGGTTCATCGGCTCTCATGTCACCCGCCGGCTGATCGCCGATGGTCACGAGGTGGTCGGTATCGACAACCTCAATGATTACTACGACGTCAATCTCAAGCGCGCCCGGCTCGCCCTGCTTGAGCCGTTGACGGGCTTCAGTTTTCGCAAGCTCGATCTCGTCGACCGCGAGGGTATGACCGCCTTGTTTGCTGGCGGTCGCTTCGAACGCGTGATCCATCTCGCGGCGCAGGCGGGTGTTCGTTATTCTTTGACGAACCCGCATGCGTACATCGACAGCAACGTGACGGGCACTCTGAACGTCCTCGAGGGCTGTCGCCATCATGGGGTGCAACATCTGGTGTTTGCATCGACGAGCTCTGTTTATGGCATGAACACCAACATGCCGTTCTCGCCCCATCGAGGAGTGGACCACCCGCTCTCGCTCTACGCCTCGACCAAGCGGGCGGGCGAACTCATGGCGCACAACTATGCGGCGCTGTTTGGTTTGCCAGTTACAGCGCTG
>RGYP01000442.1 GCA_010031985.1 Gammaproteobacteria bacterium | reverse complement strand
ATCGCGGCGGTGCAGGCAGTCAAGCGCACTCACGAACTCATTCCGTTCTGCCACCCGTTGCCGATCGATCACTGTGACATAGACATCGATGCGACGCGCACGGGCCGCATCACCATCCGCTGCACGGTGCGCACCACGCACAAGACCGGCGTCGAGATGGAGGCACTCACCGGCGCCACCGTCGCCGCCCTGACCGTCTACGACATGTGTAAGGCGCTCTCTCACGACATCGTCGTCGACAGCGTTCGGCTGCTCGCCAAGCGCGGTGGGAAGGCGGACTTCAAGCGCAGCGCGCAGCGCTCCGCGCAGCGCACTCCAAAGCGATGATCGATTCGCGATGACGGCCGTGGTGACACCCCTGCTCGGACTGTTGCTCGCGGGCGGCCGCAGCTCGCGCATGCGTCGTGACAAAGCCGCGCTTCAGTACCGTGGTCGCACGCAGCTCGAGGCGGCCTACGATTTGTTAGCCCGGGTGACCGACAAAGCCTACGTGTCGGTTCGCGCCGATCAGGCGGCAGACCCGCTGCGCAGTCGCTATCCACAAATCGTCGATCAAGAGCAACACGTCGGACCGCTCGCCGGCATCCTGGCGGCACAGCAGAGACATCCCGAGGCGGCGTGGCTGGTGCTCGCCTGCGATCTGCCCTTTCTCGACGAAGCCAGCTTGCGGCATCTCGATGCACATCGGGATCGCTCCGGCCTTGCGACCGCCTACCGCTCGAGTCACGACGGCCTGCCCGAACCGCTTTGTGCCGTGTACGAGCCATCCTCGGGCGTGCCGCTCGCGCACTACGCCGCCTCCGGGCGGAACTGCCCACGTAAATTCCTGATCGAACAATCGGCGAAGCTGCTCGAACCGCTACATGCCGCCGCTCTCGACAACGTCAATTCGACCACCGACTATTGGCAGACCATGCAAACGCTGTCCGCCACCGATGCCTCGACTCGTACGCTGCGGGTGCAGTACTTCGCGCTGCTGCGCGAACAAGCCGGTCGCAGTGACGAATCGCTCAGCACTTCGGCACGCACGCCGGCCGAGCTCTACGCCGAGTTGACGACGAAGTACGGCTTCACCTTGCCGCACGAGATGCTGAAGGTCGCGGTCAACGCCGAGTTCGGCGATTGGAACCAGCCTTTGCAGGGCGGCGACGCCGTGGTGTTCATTCCGCCCGTCGCCGGCGGTTGAGGCCCGGCGATTACTTTGACTCGCGCAGACATGTCCCGCACGTCCCTCACGCCTGCCGATCTCGCCCGCTTCAGTTTCAGCGCCAAGGCCATCGACGTGTCCGCGCTGCGGCACGAACTCGCCGATCCCCGCTGCGGCGGCTATGCCGCATTCGAGGGCTGGGTGCGCAATCACAACGAAGGCCAGGAAGTCACGCATCTCGAGTACGAGGCCTTCGCCGAACTCGCGGTCCGCGAGGGCGAGCGCATCATCGC
>RGYP01000441.1 GCA_010031985.1 Gammaproteobacteria bacterium | reverse complement strand
CGTAATGGGCGCGACGATGGCGCAGCCGTGCGGGTGAGTGAGGTCATCCAGTCGAACGCTACGCCCAATTCACGTTACGAACCTTCGAACCCGCTCGCCGATGCCAATGGCTTCGTGTACCAGCCCGACATCAGTGCGGTCGAGCAGATCACCGACATGGTGTCGGCGTCGCGGGCGTACCAGAACAACATCGAAGTGATGCGTACCTCCCGCGATCTCATGCTGGCGACGCTTCGCCTCGGTCAGCAGTAGGGAGGTACCGAATGAGCATCAACTCGCTTTCGACCAGCACGGTCGCCTCGACGACCGCAACCAAGGCGCGCAATGGTTTGCAGGAGTTGGGGTCAGATCAGTTCATTGCCCTGATGGTCGCGCAGATGCGCAACCAGGACCCGATGAAACCCACCGAGCCTTCCGAGTTTCTCGGTCAGCTTGCGCAGTTCAGCACGGTGTCCGGCGTCCGTGCGATGCAAGATTCGATGACCGACATGGTCACGGCGATGCGTTCGTCGCAAATGCTCTCCGGTACCAGCCTGGTCGGCCGCGACGTACTCGCCGCCTCCCGCGTCATCAATCACGATGGAGTCAGCGCGGTGAGCGGGGCAATCGAGGTGCCGCTCGGCGTCTCGAGCGCGACCATGATGATCAAAGATTCGAACGGCGCACTCGTGCGCCGAATTCCGCTTTCTACCCAGACAGGTCTCAACGATTTTGCCTGGGATGGCAAGAACGACGCTGGTGCCGCGGTGCCGCCGGGTCGCTACTCAGTCGAGGTCGATGCCCGCTCTGCCAATCGAGCCGAATCCGTCGCGGCCTTGCTGCGAAGCAAGGTCGACAGCGTAACGCTGGACAACGCCGGAGGCGGCTTGATTCTCAACACCACGCACGGAGCCACGCCGCTGACCGCGGTCCGCCGTGTTCTTTGATCAAACCTCTACTGAAATCTTTCATCAGGAGTAACTAAATATGTCTATGCGTACCGCCCTCACGGGTCTCAGTGCTTCGCAGACCGAGCTGTCTACGATCGCCAATTCTCGTTCGATGCCTCCGGTAAAACGCCCGGAACGGGTGTTCGCGTCGCGGGCGTCACGCAGCAGATGAAACAGGGTGGGCTCGAGTTCACCGGCAATGCCCTGGACCTTGCCATCATCGGTAACGGATATTTCATGCTGAAGGACGGGCCGAATACCACCTTTACACGCTCCGGCAATTTTCGGCTCGACACCAACAACCTGATCGTCAGCGCGACGGGCGCAAAAGTGCAATTTTATCCGGTCTCCGGCGACCAGTTCGCCAATACCCCGAGTTTTCCGACTACAAAAGTCGTCGGCGGTCAAACCGTGACCGCAGCGGACGAACTGAACGTCAATTCCCTGAAGCCAGCCGGTACAACGGTCAGTCGTCTCGAGATGGACAACGAGGGTGTCCTGCGAGCGACCTATTCGGACGGCTCGATTGGTGCCATCGGC
>RGYP01000045.1 GCA_010031985.1 Gammaproteobacteria bacterium | reverse complement strand
CCGTTGAAGCCGCCCGGCTTGGTGCCCTGCGCGTAGTTTGCGAACAGCGACAAATCGTCGTTCGGCTTGTAGCGCAGCGTGAAGCGCGGGGTGTAGCTCGTGAACGTACCGTTGAAGATACGTCCGGGCACGCGCTCGACGCCGTTGGTCGGGAAGGCGAAGGACTGCTGCTCGATCTTTTCTTCGGCCTGGCGCGCTTCGGCGGTCACCGTCCATTGATCGTTGATGTCGTACTCGAGACTACCGAAGGTGGCGGTGTTCTTGATGTCCCGATAGGTGAGCGACGATGCACCGTTCGGCACGATCAGCGCGCCGGTGCGGTAGATCTTGTCGTCACGAACGAAGTCGTCGGCCGCAGCAAAATAGTAGGCGCCGACCGTCCAGCGCAGCTTGCGATCCACCGGCGAGCTCAGGCGTACTTCCTGCGACAGATCGCGCCGCTCCTCGCCGTTGATACGCTGGAACGCACCCGGGGTGGTCCACTGCGCCGTGAAGGCGGTGGCCACCGGCACTGGTGTGAGCTGACCGAAGTCGTAGCCGCCGTAGGACACGTCGATCTGTACTTCGTAGTTCTCTTCGCTGTAACCGGTGGTCGAGACGAGCTCGTAACCCGAGCTCGTGGTGAACGACGCGGTGAGCGCACCGCGCACGCGATCGCGGCGGGTACCGGGATTCGGCATTTGATCGGTCAGCGCACCGATCGAGAGTTTCTCGATGGGTTGCACGACACCGCAGTAGTAGCCGCGCGAGCGCGGGCGCAGCACGGGATCGTTGAGTTGGCAGTTGTTGTACTCGCGGCCTTGCAGGCCGAGCGCGGGCGGCGCGTCTTTGTCCTCGGCGTAGGTCACGAGGGCGGTGATGTCGATACCCTCGGCCGGACGCCAGCGGAGCTTGCCGGTGACGGCGTCGGTTTGCTCGGCGCCGAGATCGTCACGCGAATCGAGCGGGTTGTTGTAGAAGCCGCCGATTTCGGTGTGCGTGCCCGAGATATAGAAGTTGAGCTTGCCGTCGATGATCGGGCCGCTCAAGAAGGCCGTGACGTCCTTTTGATCGAACTGGCCCACCGTGCCGGTGACCTGTCCGGTGAGTTCTTCGGAGGGCTTGCGGGTGACGTAGTTGATGGCGCCTGCGAAGGTGGCGCGACCGAACAGCGCCGCCTGCGGCCCCTTGATCACTTCGATGCGCTCGAGGTTGGCCGTTTCGGTGTTGGATGCGCTGCCAGTAAGGTACACACCGTCAACGAAATAGGCGGCGTTCGCTGCGCCGAGAATGTTCGATTGACCGCGGATGGTCGGGCGCTCGCTCGAGTTGCGACCGAACGACGTGACGTTCGAGAAACCCGGGGTGAAGAGCGCGAGGTCGCGCGAGTCCTTGATGCCGAGTTCGGCGATCTGGGTGGCCGTGACGGCGGTGACCGTCAGCGGTACGTCCTGCAGCGATTCCTCGCGCTTGCGTGCCGTGACCACAATCTCTTCGAGGGCAAGGTCGTCCGCTGCGTTGGCGCCTTGTTGGGCAACCGCCGGGGTAGCAAGCGCACTCGCCACCGCCATCGCGATGCTCAGGGCGGGGTACTTGAGGTTGGTCTTCTTCATTCGGCGTCCTCCGAAGTGTTGGTCGATTTTTCCGTGACCCGTCGCGAACGGCGTTGCGACATGTCATCATGCAAATATAACCAATTGTTTTGCATAATGGCAGCGGACGCATTTTAACGATGTTTGGATCGAATAAATGAGCGACCTTCGATCATTCCTTGCCGAGCATGCCCAGGCAGTCTGGGAGCTGCCCGACCCCGCGGGAACATGCCACGACCTTACGGCGCTGCAGCACGCGCTCGATGGGCAACGTCGCTATCCCGTGGTGATGGCACGCAGGGTGTCGACCCTCGGCGGCCAGCCGTCGGCCATTCCGGTGGTACTCAATTTGACGGCGAGTCGTGAATTGACCGCCAAGGCGCTCGGCATTCCCGATCATCGCCAGACCGCAGAGTGGTTCGCGACCCGTACGCGCGCCTCGATCGAACCCGAACGCGTCACGCGCGCGAATGCCCCGGTGCAAGAAATCGTGCTGCAGGGCGCCGAGGCCAGCCTTCACCAATTGCCCGTGCTGACGCAGCACGAACTCGAACCCGGTCCCTATCTGACCGCGGCCCATGCCACGACCTACGATCCGGATTCGGGTATCGACAACACGGCCATTCAGCGTTGTTGGGTTCAGGGTCCGCAGCGCATGACCTGGTTTCCCTATCCCGCGAGTCACAACGCGCGCAACCTGCGCAAGTTTCATGCGCGTGGCGAGGCAGCACCGATCGCGTTCTGGATCGGTCATCATCCGGCGGTGCTGCTCGGTACGCAGGCGAAGCTCAAATATCCCGAAAGTCACTGGGCCGCAGCGGGTGGAGTGCTCGGCAAACCGTTGCGACTCGTGCCCTCCGTGCTCCATGGCGACAAAATAATGGTGCCCGCCGATGCCGAGATCGTCATCGAAGGTTTCGTGCCGCCCGGCGAGCGGGTCGACGACGGTCCCTTCGGCGAATACACGGGTTACCTTGGCGGCCAGGTGAAGGCGCCCCTTGTCGACGTGCGCTGCATCACGCGGCGGCGCGATGCGATCTATCACGACTATGGTTCGGGCCTGACCGACATGCTGGTGCCCGACAACATGGTGATGGAAGGCAAATTGTTCGAACTCGTCAAGGCGGTGGCGCCATCGATCGTCAACGTCCACGTGCCGACCGAGGGCCGCCGCTTTCATGCTTATCTGCAATTGCGCGATCCGGGCCCGGGTGAGGCCCGCGATGCCTTGATGGCGGCGCTGGCCTATCGGCGCGTCAAAACCGTGATTGCGGTCGATACGGATGTCGACGTTTTCGACAACCAGGCCATTCTTTGGGCGCTGGCGACGCGAGTCCGATGGGACCGTGACACGATCAGCGTGGCGGGTCTGTCGGGCTCGAGTCTCGACCCCTCGTTACCCGAGGGCGTGTCGACGGTCACCAAGATGGGTATCGATGCGACCATTCCGCCTGCCGCGCGCGGCAAGGGCCCGCAGGCGTACCCGCCCGTTGCGACGGTACCGGTCGAGGCCTTGCGTCGAGCAGAGGCTTGGTTGAGCACCTCGGGTGGCGCCGCTTGGCCAAAGTTTTGAATGTACCCACCGATTTTTGAATGCTTGCAGAGGAGTTGGAAACCATGAGCGTGATGCTGAACCAGAAAGATTTCTTTGCAGCCCTCGAGGCGGCACGCCAACCCAAGCATGGCGGCGGGCATCCATTCAGTCGCGCCTGGGCGGCGGGCGAGCTGTCGCGGGCGCAACTCGGTGAATGGGCAATTCAGCACTTTTACTACATCGACCCGATTCCGCAGCAGTTCGCGGCGCTCTATGCGCGTTTGCCCGATCTCGATGCCCGGCAGCACCTGCTCGAAAATTTGTTGGGCGAAGAAATGCCGGCCTGTCCTGAAAAGCGGCACCCGGATTTGCTGCGCAAATTCGCGCGCGCCTGCGGCGTGAGTGACGAGCGCATGCTGCGGGCCGAGCAAAACGGCGAGGTACTGCCGACGACCCGCGCGATGCGCTCGTGGATCTGGGAGCTGTCGACGATTCGGCCGCTCGGAGAGTCCTGCGCGGGCATCATGGTGGCGCTCGAGGGTCAATTGCCGACGCTCTATCCGAAGTACGTTGCGGCCATGCAAAAGATGGGATTCAGCGACGACGATCTCGAATTCTTCATCGTCCACATCGAGGGCGACACGGAGCACGCGCACGTCGGGCTCGAACTCACCGATCGCTACGCCACGTCGCCCGCGTTGCAGGAGCGCGCGATCGCCGCGGTACGCGCCTCGGCCGAGATGCGTTTCTCGATGCTCGATGGGATCCACGCCCAGTTGGTCACTCGCAAGGCGGCCTGATCGACCGTGGCTACGCCGGGGACACCGGTTGCGTTGATTACCGGGGCTGCGGGCGGCCTCGGGCGGGCGACTGTGGCGCGCTTGCGCGAACGCGGCATGCGGGTGGTCGCGACCGATCGGGCGCTCGCCGAGATTCCCTGCGGCGCACCACTCACCGTGGCGAGTCTCGACGTCACCGACGAGGTGGCCATCGCCGCAGTCGTTGCGCGCGTGCTCGGTGAACTCGGTCGGCTCGATCACGTCGTCCATCTGGCCGGCGTCGCGGGCCGTGGGCCGCTCGCTGAGGTCAGTCGCGAGGCTTGGCAGCAGGTGCTCGACACCAATCTGACGTCGGCGTTTTTGATCGCCAAGGCGACCCATGCCGCCCTCGCGGCAACTCGCGGCACCTTGACGCTGACGTCCTCCACCAACGGGCGCAATGGTGGCAGTGCACTCTCGGGCCCGGCGTATGCGGTCGCCAAGGCCGGTATCATCAATCTGGCGCGCTACCTCGCCAAGGAATGGGCCGCCGAGGGCATCCGCGTGAACTGTCTCGCGCCTGGGCCGATCGCCACCCCGATGGTGACCGGTCGCTTTTCGGCCGAAACCGTCGACCGACTCAAAAGCGCTGTTCCCCTCGGTGCGATCGGCGAACCCGCACACGTGGCTCACGCCATCGACTACCTCACGAGTCCGGCGGCGGCTTTCGTGACGGGCACGGTGATGAACGTGTCAGGCGGATTGGTGCTCGACTGATGGTGCAAAAAACGACAGAAAAAAAACATGATGGTGCCAATGGCGCGCTGCGTTCGATCGCTTCGCCGCGCTATCACCAGGTGTACGTCACGCTGCGCAGCTGGGTGCGCGACGGTACCTACAAGGCAGGCGATCGCATCCCGACGGAGCCTCAGCTCTGCGACATCTTCGAGGTGTCGCGGATCACGGTGCGCAAGGCGATCGACAATCTTTGTCGCGAGGGTTGGCTGGTGCGCCAGCAGGGGCGGGGCACGTTCGTCCAATTGTCCGCCTCGCGTGCGGCGGCCTCGGCCGATCTCGATCAGGTGCGCAGTCGCGTGGCAGGGTTCGCCGCCGCTACCGAAGTGCTCGAACTGCGGATCATCGAGGTCTCACCCGACGACGAGACGCGCGCTGCGCTGCTGCTCGATGACGGCGAGCTCGTGCAACGAGCCACCCACGTGCGCGCCGTGCAGGGCGCGCCGCTCGGACTCATCACCACTTACGTGCCGCTCGACGTCGCGAGGCTCGTCAATGCCGCAGAGATGGTGCGACAGCCGATGTTCGAGTTGCTGGGTACGGCCGGGATCACGCTGGCCCGAGCCGATCAATACATCGGCGCCACGCTCGCGGGTGTCGAGGCGGCGAAGGCGCTCGAGATCGAGGTCGGTGCCCCGCTGTTGCGCTTGGCGCGCACGGTGTTCGACGGCAACGACCGACCGGTCGAGCGCGTCGTCGCCCTTTATCGTGCCGATGCCTATCAGTACCACATGCAGCTCGAAGCGCGAGGCTGAGGACAATGGCGGTGTCACTGCCGATGACCCTGCTCGTTCGAATTCTTTGCTTGGCGATCTTTGCGGGGCTGCTGCCGATGCGGGTCTCGGCCGCTTCACCCATCACGATTCGCGACTGCGCCGACTGTCCGGAGCTCGTGGTCGTGCCTCGCGGTCGGTTCATGATGGGTTCGGACGATGGCGAGGTCGGCCGCTCCGAGGGGCCGATTCACGAAGTTGCCATTCGTGCCTTCGCGCTCGCGCGCACCGAGGTCACGGTCGCCGATTTCCGCAAGTTCGTCGCTGCCACCGGATATCAGGTGGCTTCAGGTTGTCGCGTGCAATCGAGCACGATCGTCAAGGGCGAACGTGTGGGGTGGGAAGAGCGCAGCGATGCCGGCTGGCAAGCGCCCGGTTTCATTGCGCCGCTAACCGAGGACATGCCCGTGGTCTGCGTCGGCCACGGCGATGCGCGCGCCTATGCCGCGTGGCTCTCGCGGGTCTCGGGTAAGGCGTACCGATTGCCGAGCGAGGCGGAATGGGAGTACGCCGCGCGTGCCGGAAGCCGCGGAATCTACCCCTGGGGGAGTAACGCCGATCTCGGCTGCGAGCATGCCAACGCCTACGATCGCAGCGCGCGTCGACAGCTCGACTTCGGATGGGGCTATGTCGACTGCGAGGATGGCTATGCCGAACTCGCACCGGTCGCGCGCTTCAAACCGAATGCCTGGGGCCTGCACGACATGATCGGCAACGTCTGGGAATGGACTGCCGACTGCTACCGCGAAACCTACGAGGCCACGCCCCGTGACGGCAGCGCGGTGGCGGGTGGATTCGAATGCGCTAAATGGACGGTACGGGGTGGCGGTTGGATGACCCGCCCGAGTCGCAATCGACTGACCTTTCGCGGCCGCGATCCCGTCGATGCCCGATACAGTTATTTCGGATTTCGCGTGGCGAGAGATTTGGACTGACGCTCGCCGCCCGTAGCGTAGACGTTCGATCTGGCGAGCCGTCGAGCGAGCGAAGCCTTCTGCATAATTCCAGCCGATTTTTACCGACAGGTGCCCCATGGCCGAGAAGCCCAAGAAATACGACTTGCTGATCAAGAACGTGCGCGTGGTCCGTCCGCGCAAGACCACCGTCGAAAAACTCGACATCGCCGTCAGCAACGGCAAGGTCGTGAAGCTCGCGAAGGGCATCGCGGCCGGCGAGGCGCGCGAAGTCGTCGACGGCAAAAACAAGCTGGCCTTTCCGGGCTTGGTCGACCCGCACATGCATACCGGCATCTACGGACCGCTGTCGGAGGACGCCCGCAGCGAGAGTCTGGCGGCTGCGCAGGGCGGCGTGACTTCCAGCCTCAATTACATGCGCACCGGTGGCTATTACATGGAGCGCGGCGGTCCTTACGCCGAGGTGTATCCCGAGGTTTTGGCCGCTTCGAAAGACAACTTCTGGGTCGATTACGCCTATCACCTTGCGCCGCTCGATCGTACGCACATCGGCGAGATCGACATGCTGATCAACAAATTCGGCGTCACCTCGTTCAAGATTTTCATGTTCTACGGCGGCTACGGCCTGCACGGCGCGTCCAACTCTCAGCGCGAGTTCCTGATGATCGGCGAGGACGAGAAGTACGACATCGCACACTTCGAGTTCGTGATGCGCGGCGTACATCGTGCCATGTTGCGCAATCCCAAGATCAAAGATTCCATCTCGGTCAGTTTGCACTGCGAACTTGCCGACATCCTGAGTGCCTACACGCGCATGGTCGAGGGCGGCGCGAAGGTCACCGATCTCGACACCTACTTGACCGGTGAGACCCACGACCCCGAGTGCATCGACTGCCGACCGCTGACGGGCTTGCGGGCCTACAGCGCGGCACGGCCGCCGCACTCCGAGGGGCTCGCAATCACCATCGCGTCGTACCTTGCGCACGAGACCAACTGCCCCAACATCAACCTGCTGCATCTCACTTCGCGCAAGGCGGTCGAGGCGGCGATGAAAATGAAGAAGGCATTTCCGCACGTGAATTTCCGCCGCGAGGTGACCATTGCGCACCTGTGTCTCGACTACGATGCCAAGGTCGGCAATCTCGCCAAGGTGAATCCACCGATCCGCTCGCGCGCCGACGTCGAGTTTCTTTGGGAGGCGCTGCTCGATGGCGAACTCGATTGGGTTTGCTCCGATCACGCGTGTTGCCGCGCCGAGATGAAGCTCGGCAAAAAGGACAAGAAAAACATCTTCATGGCGAAGTCCGGTTTTGGCGGCACCGAGTTCATGCTGTCGGCGCTCATCACCGAGGGCAAGCCGCGGGGCCTGTCGTACAACCGGATCGCCGAGTTGACCTCGTGGACCGCGGCTCGCCGCTTTGGCCTCAAAGGCAAGGGCGACATCGCGCCGGGTTTCGATGCCGACATCGTCCTGGTCGATCCCAACAAGAGCTTCGTTGCCGGTAACAAGACCTCCGAGTCCGATCAGGGTTATTCGGTCTTCGAAGGTATGGAGATGTCCGCCACCGTGACGAGCACTTACCTGCGCGGTCGCCTGATCTACGACAACGGCAAGCCCGTCGGTAAACCTGCAGGCCAATATCTGCATCGACCCTACGGTTGAGAGTTTCGCGCGGTAAGATAGCGAACAGTTTTCATCAAGGAGCGATTCCATGACCATCAAGGCCGGTGACAAGATGCCCGCGGGCACGTTCAAGCAAATGACCGCCGAGGGCCCGAAGGAAGTGAGCGCCGAGGCGTTGTTTGCGGGCAAGACCGTGGTGCTGTTCTCGGTGCCGGGGGCGTTCACCCCGACCTGCGATGCCAAGCACCTGCCGGGCTTCGTACAACATGCGGATGCCTTCAAGGCCAAAGGCGTCGACGCCATCGTCTGCGTCTCCGTCAACGACATGTTCGTGATGAATGCCTGGGGCAAGGCCAGCAACGTCGGCGACAAAGTGGCGATGCTTGCCGACGGCAATGGCGACTACGCACGTGCGCTCGGTCTCGAACTCGACGCGCGTGGTTTCGGCATGGGCATGCGCGGTCAGCGCTTTGCGATCATCGCCAAGAACGGCGTTGCCACGCAGGTCAACGTCGAGGCGCCGGGCAAGTTCGAAGTTTCGAGCGCCGAGTACGTGCTCGGTCAACTTTGAGCGACCGAAACCAACGCATCACGTTCGCGCGCAGTCCTCGGGGCCTTCCGGTTCCCGAGGACTTCGGCGCGGATGAAACGGCGATTCCGGCCCCGGGGCCGGGGCAGTTCCTCTCGCGAACGGTCTACCTGTCGCTCGATCCCTACTATCGAAACGTCATGAAGAACAGCCAGATCTATCAGGATCGGCTGGCTCCGGGCGATGTGATGGTGGGCGAGACCGTCGCCGAAGTCATCGAGTCGCATCACGCCGACTACAAGCCGGGCGACATCGTCGCGGTCCGTAACGGGTGGCAGCAGTACGCCGTGAGCGCGGGGCAGGGCGTGCGGCGAATCGACCCAAGCTTGGCGCCGATCGCGACTGCGCTCGGTGTGCTCGGCATGCCTGGCATGACGGCGTATGCCGGCACCGTGTTTTTGGCAGCGCCTTTGCCGGGGCAAACGTTCGTGGTCTCCGCATGCACCGGGCCAGTCGGCTGCGCAGCTGGACAAATTGCGCGCCACATGGGCGCACGAGTCGTCGGCATTGCCGGCTCCAAAGAAAAGTGCGAGTACGCCGTCCGTGCACTTGGCTTCGAGGCCTGCGTCAACTACAAAGACGGCGATTTGGTCGCTGCGCTCAAGGCCGCGTGCCCGGACGGCATCGATGTCTATTTCGACAACGTCGGTGGCAGCACGCTCGAGGCGGTGACGCGCAATCTCGCGATGGGCGCGCGCATCGTGCTCTGCGGCATGATCGAGGCCTACAGCATGGACACTCCGCCGCCGGGGCCTTGGTTGGGACCCATCGTCGGCGCGCGGGCCACGATGAAGGGGCTCGTGGTCTACGACCACATGCACAAATTTTCGGAGATGCAGCGCGTGCTGTCGCGCTGGATTCGCGAAGGCAGTTTCACCTGGCGCGACGACGTCACCGAAAGTTTGTCGCGCGCACCCGAGGCTTTCTGCCGCCTCATGCGCGGTCAAAACTTCGGCAAGGCGCTGGTCCGCGTCGGTGCCGAGCCGGTCATCCGCCAGTAGCCCGAAACCACAGTAGCCCGAAACCACTAGCCCGCAACGCGCTCAAAGCGCTTCGGGCGTATCGGTGTCCTCGGCGCCGCGCTCGCGTTGTTCGCGAGCCGTTTTTGCGAGTGCGACGTAGCGCGCCCGAAACGCATCGAGCTGACGCTCCTCGAGTTCCTCGAGATCGAGCAGCGCGTTGTGTGCGCCCTGCGTGGCGCGAATCAGCTCATCGAGCTTGATGTGTAGTGCTTCGGTATCCCGGTTCTGCGTGTTCTGAATCAGAAACACCATCAAAAAAGTCACGATCGTCGTGCCGGTATTGATGACGAGTTGCCAGGTGTCGCTGAAGGCGAAGAGCGGGCCCGTCACCAGCCAGACGACGAGCACCAGTACGGCGAGATTGAAAGTGCTGGGTCGGCCAGCAAGGCGCGATGCCCGCTTCGCAAGCACCGCATACGAGGACGAAGTCGTTCCGGTCATGG
>RGYP01000440.1 GCA_010031985.1 Gammaproteobacteria bacterium | reverse complement strand
GCCGCGCGATCGGCTGAGTTTTCGTCGCAAAAGCGAAGATCAAAATTTTCTGGTGAATTTTCCGGTCGGGCTCAAGGGGGGTACTTTCCGTCTGCCCAAAGGCCTGGTCTCGGGTCAAAGGCTCAATCAGGCGCTGCGCCGCGTGACGGTGCCTGCAGCGCGCATCGAAAACTTTGATCGCCTGCCCACTCCGTTTCGGGCGGTAGCGACCGATCTCGAAACCGGCGAACCCGTCGAGTTGGCGCGTGGCGACCTCGTCACCTCGATGCGCGCGAGCCTTGCCGCGCCGGGCGTGTTCGCACCGGTCGAGGTGGACGGTCGTCTGCTCGTCGACGGCGGCCTCGCCAATAATTTGCCGGTCGAGATCGCGCGCAGCATGGGTGTCGACGTGCTGATCGTGGTCGATGTCGGCTTTCCGCTACGCAAGCGCGACACGCTCGACTCGGTGGCGACCATCTCCAATCAGATGCTGTCGATCCTCATCCGTCGTGGCAGCGATGCGCAGCGTCGGACGTTGCAAGCCGCCGACATCCTGCTCGCCCCGCAACTTGGCGAGGCCTCGAGTTTCGACTTCGACATCGTGCCACGCGCGGTCGCGCTCGGTGAGGAAGCCGCGCGCGCCGCGCTCGACAAGCTCGGCGCCTTGCGTCTCGACGAACGCGAATATTCCGACTACCTCGCTGCGCGAGCGGCGCTGCGTGAGGGCGCGCCGCGTGTCGCCGAGGTTCAGGTGGCCGCCGACTCGACGCGCTACGAGCGTTTGCTGCGCGCGGGCTTCACCGATACCGCGAGCGCCGAGGGTTTGGATGCGGGTCTCGACAGGCTCTATGGTCGCGGCAACTTCGAGAGCGTCGACTATCGACTGCGCGCCGGTGCGAAGGGCGACACGCTCGAGTTGAGCGCCAAGCGCAATTCCTGGGGCCCGAACTACATGCGTATCGGCCTCAATCTCGAGGACGACTTCAACGGCAACTCGAGTTACAACGCCGCTGCGCGCTTCGTGCTCGCGGACATCGGCCGCGAGTTTTCCAATTGGGGCGAGTGGCGGGCAGGATTGCGACGCGTGACGGGGCGCTCGCGGCTGCGGATCGGTGATCCTCTCGTGCCTGCAGTCCGCGATTTCGACGTTCGCGAATACTTTGGCCGCCTATCCTACGACGAGCTCGACAACCGCAACTTTCCGCGGCGTGGGCAGTATTGGGTCGCGGAGTGGCGTGCCGAGGCGCCGAGCCTCGGGTCTGCGCAGCGCTCCGACGTCATCACCGTCGATTGGCTCGCCGCACGCTCGAGCGGGCGCAATACGGGTGTGTTGTGGAGTTCGTTTGGCACCAACATCGACTCGGCGAGCCGCAACATCCGCACTCTGTTTCCGCTCGGTGGTTTCCTGAATCTGTCGGCGCTCGCACCCGACTCCATCAGTGGTCGCCATTACGCCATCACCCGCGCCATGTATTACCGGCAGATCGGGC
>RGYP01000439.1 GCA_010031985.1 Gammaproteobacteria bacterium | reverse complement strand
TTGCCGAGCACCAGCACGGCCAGCGTTGCCCCGAGGCCCTGACAAAAACCCGTGATACCCACGAACAGGCCACGCGACTCTTCCTTGGGGATGTCGGCCAGCACGGTGGCCAACATGCAGCCGACCGCAGCCACGCCCACCGAGAAGAAGAGAGCACAGGCCAGCAACTGCGGAAAAGTTCGGGCCAGGGGATAGAGAAAGAATCCGGCCGCCAACCAAAGAAAGCCGATCGCATACACCGGTCGCCGACCGATTTTGTCCGACAAGGCGCCGAAGGGGGCCACCAGCAACAAAGAAACGATTTCATTGCCGAAGCCGAGCAAGCCGAGCACCCGCCCCTGTTCATCCTGGGGCACTTTCAGATTGGCATTGAGCAGATAGGGCTGAATGAAGCTGACGAAGGCCAGCATGCCGATGGTGATGAACGCCGCGAACAGGTAGGTCCGGGCATTCCAGCGCGTATACCCCGGGGCGAGGCGCACCGGACCCAATTTGACGTCGGTTGCGTTCATGGGGGCATCCTAGCCCAAGCCCTCGGGCACCGCATTCGCCCACCCCCGGGGTGCCTACCCCGCGGATGCGACGATCTGGCGAGAATAAATGGAACTCTGGTGCCGGAAACCGGTCTAGGCCGGCTTACATCTGCTGCTCCACAAGGAAAAGATCATGGGAGATCTGCTGCTGCTGCCATTCGCCGAGTACTGGTGGGCCTATGTCGGCTTCATCGCCGCCCTGCTCGTCATACTGGCTTTCGACCTAGGCGTCTTCAGCAAGCCGGGAACTCTGCCCTCGCTGCGCTCGGCGATCATCCGCAGCGTGATCTTCATTTTGTTGGCACTCGCCTTCAACTACGGCCTATACCAGTTCCTGCTTTTCGAGTTGCCCAACCGCCCCGACCTCGTCGGCATGGATCACGCCCAACTCGCGCGCGACACCTCGCTCGAGTTTCTCGCGGGTTACGTGGTCGAGTACGCGCTCGCCATCGACAATGTGTTCGTGTTCGTCGCCGTGTTTTCTTATTTTGCGGTGCCCGCGCAGTACCAGCAGAAGGTGTTGTTCTACGGCATCATGGGCGCGATCCTCTTCCGCGCGCTGTTCATCTCGCTCGGTTCCATACTCATGCAGTACGGCTGGGTGGTCGCGATCTTCGGCATCTTTCTCATCTTGACGGGCCTCAAAATCCTGTTCCTGCCCGAGAAGCCGATCGATCCCTCACGTAATCCGGTGATCCTCGGCATCAAAAAATTGTTCCCGGTCACGCCGGCTTATCATCAGGACAAATTCTGGCTCGAGATCGACGGCAAGACCTGGGTGACCCCGCTCTTCGTCGCCTTGGCTTTCATCGAGTTCAGCGACATCATCTTCGCCATCGACTCGGTGCCCGCAATCTTTGCCCTGACCAACGAGCCGTTCATCGTATTCACGTCGAACATCTTCGCCATCATCGGTCTGCGATCGCTGTTCTTCGTG
>RGYP01000438.1 GCA_010031985.1 Gammaproteobacteria bacterium | reverse complement strand
GCAAATCACTGCAAAGGAAACCGATGGAATCGATCTCACATCTACCCCACTCCCCGGCTTTCCCAACGGGCTGCTCGTTGCGATGTCAGCAGATCGGACGTTTCATCTCTATGACCTAGGCGAGATACTGCGGGCGATACGACCCTGAATTTCGGTGCGCAGCTCACGCACGATAGAGGTGTCGTAAAACAATCACACCCGCGTCATACGTCGTACACCTGATCAACAGACCATATCAATCATCGAGCGCGGGTCGGTTCCCCCTCTTAACCCGTGATCGATACTCTAAACCCTGGCGAATGCGCTGGGGTTTTTTGTTTTAAGTGCCCAGTCGTTTGTTCATTATCCCGTAGTATTTTGTCAGTAGTTTCGCAGGGGTCCGCAGACGAACGTATCTCTGTTGATCATGATCACTTCCGACTTTTCCCAGCATATTTCCAGGCAGTTCAACACCGACCTGGAGCATGTTTTGCAGCGTGCTCTTGCGATGGGCAGCCTGATTGAACAGCAACTCAATAGCGCCGTTTCCGCCCTTCTAGAGGGCGACACTCAGCTTGCAAAGCGAGTCGTCCTTAGCAATCGACTTGTCAATCAGATAGAAGTCATTTTAAACGAGGAGTGCGCACGAATTCTTGCGATGCGCGCCCCCGCCGCGTCTGACCTTCGACTCGTGTTGGCGATCATCAAGGCCAGCACAGATCTCGAGCGGATGGGAGACGAGTGCGAGAAGATCGGACGTATTGCATCTCGGTTAACGACTCAGGAACGACCGGTAGATAAATATCGGCAGCTGAAGCAGCTTGGCGAAAATGTTCAGAGTATGGTGAACGAAACGCTGGATGCCTTTGCCCGGCTAGACTCAAGCGCCGCCATCAAGGCCGCCCGTCGTGACCACTTGGTCGAGCAGGAGTACGAGGCAATCCAGCGTCAGTCCATCACCTTAATGATGGAAGACCCGAGGACCATTCGACAGTTTCTCGACGTAATGTGGGTGGCGCGTGCCTTCGAACGTATCGGTGACCACTCGAAAAATCTCTGCGAGCACGTCGTATTCTTGGTTCAAGGGACGGATATTCGTGATCAACTAATCGAGGATATCGACCCTGCAATCCCAATTGAACAGTTAGGTAATACGCACCCGTCGTAATAATTTCACGATCCAGTCATCGGATCGAAATATCAGACCCTCACCCTTCGTGCAGCTTAATCTGCAAGGATCTCCCGCGTGAGTCCCGCCAACGTCCCTCGTCATTGGGTCCGCAGCGTTTTCATCTCTGATATTCACCTCGGTAATCGCGGCTGCAATGCCACCGCACTACTCGATTTTCTCCGCGAGGTTCATACCGACACACTGTACCTAGTTGGTGATGTGGTCGACTTGTGGAGCTTACGGAGAAACTTCTTCTGGCCGCAGGAACATAACAACGTCGTCCGAACCATTCTGGGGAAAGCCAAACACGGCACCCGCGT
>RGYP01000437.1 GCA_010031985.1 Gammaproteobacteria bacterium | reverse complement strand
CACCCAATCTCCGGCTTGGCAACGGACTCGATCCGCGGATTCTCTCGCACGATCCGCGCGTGGTTGCAGAGTACGTCGCAGACCCGCTCGTGCACGATAGGATCTCAGCACGCCTCGGTGCTTTCGTCGCCCTGGAGGGCGCCGCCGTGCGGGCGCAGGCGGCAAGCTGGCGTACGCCAACCTTGTTGCTTTATGCCGGTGACGATCGCGCGGTGAGTCCGCGCGGCAGCAAAGAATTCGCATCCGCTGCGCCTCAGGCCGTGGTGCGCGCAGAGTGCTTCCCGCAGATGTATCACGAGATCTTCAACGAGCCCGATGCGGAGGAGGCCTTCAGGGCCCTCGAAACAGCGCTCGCGGCCTTGGGCTGAAGATCGCCCAGACGAGACACGCCGCCACCGTCACCGCCCCGGTGAGCGCGGCGATGCGCACGCCTTCGGTGACTCGCTCGTCGCCCAGAAACACGCCGCTCGCCGCCCAGACGAAAACGGCGCAGTACGTGGCGCTGCGCGTCACGGCCCCCATCCAGACGTAAATGGCCGTGGCGGCGCAGACCGTGGCGAGTGCCCATTGATCCATCGAGAGCCCGAGCGGATACCACGTCCGATCAAAGAAAAGCGTCGCCAGATTGACGAGCGTCGCCGTGGTGATCCAGCCGAAGTAGATGGCAAACACGCCATCGACGCACAGATATTCGCCGCTCGTCGGCTGGGACAGCCGCTGCAGCCGCGTGAAGATCACGATCAGCGTCGCCAGGATCAACAGCATGATGGCGAAGCTCAAGGCGACCTGCCGGTAGTGCCAGGCGAAGATCCAGGCTGCGTTGCCCGCCGCATTGAGGTAATAGGGGTTACGGATGGCCGCGATGCGACTGCGTACCCGCGGGCCGCCGCGCCAAGCGGCCACCCCGAAAGACAGCAGGCCAAGGTAGATGATCGACCAGATCGAGAACACCCAGCCCGGCGGGGTGAAACCCGTGGGGTACAGGTCGGACAACTCGCCCGTGTTGAGGCCGTTGATCGGCACGATGTTGGCCGCGGCGTTCACGATGAGTACCATGAGGGTGGCAAGCAATGGCAGGACGGTGCGATCCATATGCAAACCTCGGGACGTAGCCGACCGCGATGGTGGGACGCCATCATACTCATATCGCTGCTCGGCTTAGGAGCCTGTTCGACGATGACCCTCGACGGCCGCACCATCGACACGCGCTACCGCAGTGCCAATCACGACAGTCGGGTGCGCTATCTCATCCTGCACTTCACCCAGCTCGACTTCGATCGCTCGGTGACCGCACTGACCCGAGCCGAGGGCCGGCGCCGCGTCAGCAGCCATTACCTGGTGGGCCTCGAGCCGCCCACGATCTATCGCCTCGTGGACGAAGATCGGCGCGCCTGGCACGCCGGCCAAAGTTTTTGGCGTGGCGACACCCAGCTCAATGCAAGCTCCATCGGCATCGAGATCGTCAATCTC
>RGYP01000436.1 GCA_010031985.1 Gammaproteobacteria bacterium | reverse complement strand
CGCGCGTATCTACGGCGAGGTCGCGCCCCTCGCCCTCTCGCTCGAGGGCTCGCTCGTCAACGTCCTCGATGAGCGCGATCGAACGGCTCTCGATCGAATTTTGAACACGCTGCTCGAGCGTGCGCGCGCGCTCGGCGAGCCGATCTCTCACAAGCGAAAACTTTGAAAGGAATCTCTGGAATGGCAAGCACTCAAGCCACCGGCATACCCCGACGGCGCATCACACTCATCGAACGCATCGTTCGCGCGGCACGAACGCTGCGCGGCGCGCCTCCGGCAGCACTGTTGCGCGACTACTTTCGGGGTGTCGGCGAGGAAGATCTCGCCTCGCACTCGCCTCGCGCGCTCGCGCTGCTCGCCAGCAGGCACTACGAACTCGGCAAACGTCGGCGCCCGGGTGAGACACGTATTCAGGCTTTCTCGCCCGAAGCCGGCGACCCGAGTGGCGAACGACACAGTTTCCTGCTGGTAGTCACCGACGATCGACCCTTTCTCGTCGACTCCCTGAATCTGGCGCTCAGCACTGCGGGCATCGGCGTACAGATGCTGATCCATCCGGTGCTCGATGCGCACCGACGAGGCGATGGTCGACTGCTCGCGGCGATGCACGCAAGTGGCCCGAGCCAATACACGCGCGAGTCCTGGCAGCTTTATGAAATCGATCGCCAATCGGATGAACGTCGACTCGAAGACCTCTGCATGCGGCTGCGCAGCGTGCTCGATGATGTTCGCGCCACGGTCGAGGACTGGCAGTCGATGCGGCAGAAGGTGCGGGACGTGGTCGCCAATCTGAGTGCCGGCGCACGCCCGCCTCGTACGCCGGAGCGCATCGAGGCGATAGCACTGTTGCAGTGGGTCGAAGCCGCTCATTTCGTGTTCGTCGGCTATCGCTACCACGCGCTCAAGCGCGGCCGGGTGAGCGACAAACTGCTGCCGCGAGCCCGCAGCGGGCTTGGCATCCTGCGCCAGGGGCATGGTGCGGCCGAGGCTACCGTCGAGACCCTGAGCGGCGCATTGCGTGCCGCGATGCAGTCCCGTCGCCCCCTGCTCATCACCAAATCGGCATTGCGCTCGACCGTGCATCGCGGTGGACAACTCGACCATCTGGCAATCAAAGATTTCGATGCGCGCGGCCGCGTGTGCGGCGAACATCGGTTTCTCGGCCTGTGGACCTCGACGGCGTATTTCGCCTCACCCGGCGAAATCCCGGTCGTGCGACGCAAGGTGGCCGAGGTCATCGACCGTTTCGGCCTCGATCCCCAGAGCCACGACGGCAAGGCGGTGCTCGCGGTGCTCGAGACTTGGCCGCGCGATGAGCTCTTTCAGTCGACCGTCGATGAGCTCGTGGCCTTCATTCGCGGCGCCGTCAACCTTTACGAGCGCCGCACGACGCGACTCATGATGCGCTACGACGCGCTCGGCAGATTTTGGTCGTGCATGGCCTTCGTGCCTCGCGACCGCTACACCACCG
>RGYP01000435.1 GCA_010031985.1 Gammaproteobacteria bacterium | reverse complement strand
CCTGCCATGGTTGTGGTTGCGCGACATCATCGAGTCGCGCCGCGACGAAGTCACTCGCGAGCTGCCCTTGTACGTCGATATGCTGACTTTGGCGCTCGAGGCGGGTGGCAGCCTGAGCGTTGCCTTGAAGGTTGCGACCGAGCGGTCACCGGACAGTGTGTTGCGACGCGCGTTCATCCGTGTGCAGGGCGATCTACGCGCGGGACGTTCGCGCGCCGAGGCCTTGCGGGCGCTCGGCGAGCGACTCGACATGCCGGCGATCAGTCCGCTCGTGGCGGCACTCGTTCAGGCCGATGCGAGCGGCGGCAGTCTTGCAAGCGTTTTGCGAGCACAGTCCGAGCAGCGCCTCAACGAACGTTTTGCGCGTGCCGAAAAGCGTGCCATGGAGGCGCCGGTACGGATGCTCGGCCCCTTGGTGTTGTGCATTTTCCCTTGCACGTTTCTGATCTTGGGTTTTCCCATCGTGATGCGTTTTCTTCAGGCTTGAGCGTGCGCGGGCGCAGGGAATCGCAATGAGGCAGCGGCTGGCAGACTTGCTGATCGATGATCGCCGTTGCGGTCTGCGTGTCCGGCGCGCCTGTAGTTTCGGTTCGCGCTTGCTTGGATTTTGGCCGACACCGCGTTGGCACGGAGCCGACGTCGTCGAGTTCCCCGGCTGTCGTGCCATCCATAGCCTCGCCATGATCGAGCGGATCGACGTCGTGTTCGTGGACGGTGAAGGCAAGGTCCTGCGCCTGATCTCGCAACTGCCGCCGTGGCGCGTCGTTGCGGACTCGCGAGCCGTCGCCGTATTCGAGTTTCGTGCGGGAGTGGTACGCGCCTTGGGTGTCGAGATGGGCTCTAGGCTGCAAACGCACGACCGTCGACCATGACACGGAGTGTGTTCAGCGGCCGTAGCGTGTCGGCGCGTGGCTCGGCGATGCTCGAGTTCGTGCTTGCCGTGGCCTTGGTCGTGCTGCCGCTGATTTCCGGCATCCTGGAGTTTGCGCAGTTGGCGACGGCTCGACACATCCTCGCCTTTGCGACCCAAGAAGCGGCGCGGTCGGAGGCGATCGCGGCGATGGACGAGCGTTCGAACATCGTCCGCCTCGATGCACTTGTGGCTTCGTTTTTCGACGCTGCGGGTACTCGTTCGGTTGACGGCTCGCTTCGGTTGTCGTTCGCCCGGGGACTGCTGCCGCTGTTCGGCGGCGACTTCGCATCGGGCGTCGAGCCTGTCAAGGGTCTCGAGCAGTGGCAGCTGGCGCTCGCCGAGGTCAGCTTGCCGAATCGACTCAGAGTCGTGGTCAAAGATAGCGTACTGCAGACCGCGGACATCGAGGTCGGATTAGTCGAGGCGACCTATTGTCGTGAATTATTCTTCGTTCCGGCCAGCCTGCTGATTCCGGAACTCATGGCGCTTTGGACGACGGACTCCTTCGAGTTGGCTTGTCTCGAGGCGGGTCGGGTGCCGATTGCGGCGATAGCACCGATGAGCCGCTCGCGATTTCCTTGAAGCA
>RGYP01000434.1 GCA_010031985.1 Gammaproteobacteria bacterium | reverse complement strand
ATGCCAACCCAGTAGACCACGCGGCCGCGCGGATCCATGGCCTTTACCGCACGCTCGGCACGGTGCCGATGCCCGAGCCGCGTCGTCTTGAAGCCGCGCAGTTCACCAAAGGGTCGATGCGGCACGTTGACGTTGAGGATCATGGTGCGCTCGAGCGGTCGCTCGAGCAGACGCTCGACGATGAGCCGCGCCACTTTGGCCGCGGCGCTGTAATCCATCTCCCCCTGCTCGGGGCGACGCAACGAGAAGGCCACGGTGGGCAGTCCGAGAAATCGACCCTCGATCGCCGCGGCGATGGTGCCCGAGTAAAGCGCATCGTCACCGAGGTTCTCGCCGTTGTTGATGCCCGAGACCACCATGTCGTGCTCGAAATCGAAGAGCCCGGAGATCGCGAGGTGCACGCAGTCGGTCGGTGTACCCGAGACGAAGTAGGCGTTCCGCTCGAACTCGGTGACGCGCAGTGGCTGCTCGAGGGTGAGCGCGTTGCTCGCACCGCTGTGATTGCGCTCGGGCGCCACCACCGTGAGCTCGGCGAGGCCCGTGAGTGCCTCGCGCAGGGCGATGATGCCCGACGCCCGATAACCGTCATCGTTGCTTACGAGGATCTTCATCGAGCGTTTTTTCTTGGAGACCGGAGAGGGCCGCCAATATACTGAAAGCTCGGCACTCGAGGTAGCAGGATGCGCAAACCCTCAGACGAAGACGTCCGGACGTTCCGTGATGCGGTGAAAGGAACGCGCCCGCTCAAGGTCGCGCCCAAAATCCGCCCGCACCGACCGAAGCCGAAGCCGCGCGCGCAGTTTCGTCGCCTCGGCGAGGCCGAAGTGCTCGAAGACAGTCTGCACCTGAGTCCTGCCGATCTCGAGGTCGAATTCGGCGAGGAACTCACCTATCGCCGCGGCGGCATTCAGGACGCGGTGATGCGCCGACTACGTCGCGGCCATTACCGTGTCGAGTCCGAACTCGACTTGCACGGGCTCACGGTCCCCGAGGCCAAACAGGCGCTGCGCGATTTCCTCTCACGCGTCATCGCGCGACAAAGCCGCTGCGTACGCATCATCCATGGCAAGGGTCTCGGGTCCGGCCCACGCGGTCCGGTACTCAAAAAAGCGGTCAACGTGATCCTGCGTCGCACCGATGCGGTGGTGGCCTTTTGCACCGCGCGTCCGGTCGACGGCGGCACGGGCGCGATCTACGTGCTGCTGCAGTGACTCAGCGCGGGTTCAGCAAGCGCGCCATGCGTGCGCGTGTCTCGTCGGTCACCCAACCGTCTTTCATCATCGCCTCGACCGACTCGCTCGGCTGATCAAAGATTTGGCGCAGATCGCGGCGGACGAGATCGCGCGTCCGTTGATAGGTCTGCGGCGGCAGCGCGATGAGCTCGTTGGCCAGCGCCAAGGCGCGCGGCACTACTGCGGCGGGCTCGACGCATTCATCGACGAGACCCGCAGCCAGCGCCTCGTCGCTGCGCAACATGGCGCCACGCGGCAGCAAGGCCGC
>RGYP01000433.1 GCA_010031985.1 Gammaproteobacteria bacterium | reverse complement strand
CGTGATGCGCAGCGAAACTCTGGAAGAGTCGCTCAACCGCCATGGTCGTTGCCGCGCATCACGCCGCCCGGGATCAGCAGCTGTAGTACAGGTCGAGTTCGACCGGGTGGGTGCTCATGCGATAACGCGTGACTTCCTGCATCTTGAGGCCGATGTAGGCATCGATCACGTCGTTGGTGAACACGCCGCCGCGGGTGAGGAACTCGCGATCCTTGTCCAGATGCTCGAGTGCCATGTCGAGCGAGTGGCACACCGTCGGGATGTGCTTCGCCTCCTCGGGCTCGAGATCGTACAAATCTTTGTCTGCCGGATCGCCGGGGTGAATCTTGTTCTGGATGCCGTCGAGGCCCGCCATCATCATGGCGGCGAAGGCGAAGTAGGGATTCGCCGAAGAATCCGGGAAGCGTACTTCGATACGACGCGCCTTCGGGTTGGAAACGAAGGGAATGCGAATCGAGGCCGAACGGTTGCGTGCCGAGTAGGCGAGCATCACAGGCGCCTCGAAGCCAGGCACCAGGCGCTTGTAGCTGTTGGTGCCGGCGTTGGTGAAGGCATTGAGTGCCTTGGCGTGCTTGATGATGCCGCCGATGTAGTAGAGCGCGATATCGGACAAACCGCCGTACTTGTCACCGGCAAACAAGGCCTTGCCGTCTTTTTGCAGCGACTGGTGGACGTGCATGCCCGAACCATTGTCACCGACCAGCGGCTTCGGCATGAAAGTCGCGGTCTTGCCATAGGCGTGTGCGACGTTGTGCACGGCGTACTTCAAAATTTGTACTTCGTCGGCCTTTTTGACGAGACCACCGGCACCGATGCCGATTTCGCACTGACCGCCGGTCGCAACTTCGTGGTGATGCACTTCGACCACGAGCCCGAGTTCCTCGCACGCACCACACATGGCGTTGCGAATGTCTTGGTAGGCATCGACCGGTGGCACCGGGAAATAGCCGCCCTTCACGCCAGGACGGTGACCTTTGTTACCACCCTCGATGTCGGTGTAGCTGTTCCACGCGCCCTGCACGGAGTCGATTTCATAGGCCGAACCGTGCATCTCGTTCTTCCAGCGCACGCTGTCGAAGATGAAGAACTCGTTCTCGGGACCGAACATCGCGCCATCGGCGATGCCCGTGCTCTTCAGATACGCCTCGGCGCGCTTGCCGATCGAACGCGGGTCACGCTCGTAACCCTGCATGGTGGCGGGCTCGATGACGTCGCAACGGATGTTGACCGTGGCCTCTTCAAAGAAAGGGTCGAGGATCGCAGTGCCAGCCTCGGGCATCAGGATCATGTCGGACTCGTTGATACCCTTCCATCCGGCGATCGAGGAGCCGTCGAACATCTTGCCGTCGCGGAACAAACCTTCATCCACCAGCTTGGCGGGAATGGTGACGTGCTGCTCCTTACCGCGGGTATCGGTGAAGCGCAGGTCGGCCCACTTCACTTCCTTGTCCTTGATCATCTTGATGACGTCACTGGCGGTGCTCATGTTCGCTCCGTTCT
>RGYP01000432.1 GCA_010031985.1 Gammaproteobacteria bacterium | reverse complement strand
GTTCAGCCTGCTCGCGGGCGCCGCCTTCGCCATCTTTTACTGTGGCATGGGGTTGATCATCGCCCGTTGGGCCGACCGTTACAGCCGCAAATGGATCATCACTTCGGGTGTGACCCTGTGGTGCGCCATGACGGCGCTCTCGGGCACGGCGCGTTCCTACGCACAGCTGTTCCTATTCCGTGTCGGCGTCGGCGTGGGTGAAGCGACGCTCTCGCCCTCGGCTTACTCCATGTTGGCGGGCTATTTTCCGCCGCGCCGACTGGCTCTCGCGATCGGCCTCTTCAGTGCCGGCGTCACGGCCGGCACCGGCATCGCCTATCTGCTCGGCGGTGCGGTCATCGGCTGGGTGTTTGCGCAGGGCGAAATCCCCATACCGCTGCTAGGCGATTTCGGCGGCTGGCGACTGGTGATGGTGTTGATCGGTTTACTCGGCCTGCCCGTGGCGCTGCTGATGTTGCTGGTCCGCGAACCCGCGCGCGCCACCGGCTTCGCCCGCGCTTCGAGCCGCGAGGTCTGGGGCTATTTCCGCCGGCATCTGCCGCGCTATGGTTACGTGTTCGCCGGCTACGGCACGACCTCGATCACCGCTTTTGCGGTGATGACCTGGACCCCGGCGCTCTACCAGCGACAGTACGGCGCAAGCATCCCCGAAGCCGCCACCGTCCTCGGTACCGTGGCTTTGCTCGGCGGCCTGCTTGGCGCCTTCTCGGGAGGATGGCTGTCCGACCGACTCGAATCTCGCGGCGACGCGCACGCCAAGCTTCGCGTGCTTTGCGGCTGCGGCCTCGGTCTGCTGTTACCCGGCATCGTGGCACCCTTCATGCCGAGCATGCACGCCCACGCGGCCGTGATTTTCTTCATGTTTTTCTTTGGCTCCGCAGCCACGGGCCCCGCAGGCGCCTACGTGCAATCGATCAGCCCCGAACCGATGCGTGCGCAGTTCGGCGCGGCGTATCAACTGTCGCTGGTGCTGGTAGGTGCCACGTTCGGGCCCTTCCTGGTCGGCTTCATGACCGACTTCGTGTTCGCCGACGAGCAAAAAATAGGGCTGTCGCTGTCGCTGACCTCGTTACTCGCGAATCCGCTCGCCGCTTGGTTTCTTTGGCGGGCATTCAAGCAAACGCGTGAACGGCCTTCGTCTGCGAATAGCTGAAGAGCTCCTCGAGACATTCCTCACCGCCAAGACCACTGTCCTTCCAGCCACCGAAGGGCGAACCCACGTAATGCTGGCCCGCGGTGTTGATCCACACCGTACCCGCCTCGAGCGCACGCATCACCCGCAGCGACCGCGACAAGTCTCGGGTCCAGACGGCCGCAGTGAGCCCATAGTCACTGTCGTTGGCGAGCGCGATCGCCTGCTCTTCCGTCGCGAAGCGCAGCGCGCACATCACCGGGCCAAAGATTTCCTCGCGAGCCACTCGCATCGAGGGCTGCACGTCGGCAAACAAGGTCGGTTGGATCCAATACCCGTTTGCGAACGGCTCGCCCGGCGGCCGCCCGCCGCCGCACACCAAGCGC
>RGYP01000431.1 GCA_010031985.1 Gammaproteobacteria bacterium | reverse complement strand
CACATCGAGCAGCCCGACTCTCGCCACTCGAAACCCGCCTGCCGGAAAATTTCGTCCAGCCCCTCGGCTTCGGCTGCTCGCTTGACCGACATCGATCCCGGTACGCAGATCGCGCGTACGCCCGGTGCCACGCGCCGACCCTGCAAAATTTTCGCGGCGCGTCGCAGGTCGGAGAGGCGACTGTTGGTGCAAGAGCCGATGAACGCCGAGGAGATCGCGAGCGATCGCAGCGGGGTTCCAACCTCCAACCCCATGTAGGCGAGCGCGCGCGCATGTGCCTCGCTGCTGGTGCCACTCTGCTGCAGGCTCGGCACCTGCGCATCGATCGGGATCGCGTGCTCGGGGCTCGTACCCCAAGTCACCATCGGTGCCAAGTCACTGACATCGATCACGATCTCGCGATCGAACGTCGCGCCGTCGTCGGAGACGAGCGTTCGCCAGTGGACGACGGCGTGTTCCCAGAGCGCATCCGCCGGCGCAAAGTGCCGACCCCGCAGGTATGCAAAAGTCTTTTCATCCGGCGCGATGAAACCCGTGACGGCCGAGAACTCGGTCGCCATGTTGCAAAGCGTGAGTCTCGCCTCGATGTCGAGCTCGCGCACCGCCGCTCCAGCGAACTCGACCGCAAAGCCGTTGCCACCCACCGAGCCGTGCCTCGCGATCAAGGCCAACGCCATATCTTTGGCCGTGGTACCGGTTGGCAAACGACCCTCGAAGCGTACGCGCAGGGTGCGCGGCTTGCTGACGCGCAGGGTACCGGTGGCGAGTGCATGCTCGGCCTCGGTCGAGCCGATGCCCCAGGCGAACGCACCGAGCGCGCCCTGCGTGCAGGTGTGACTGTCGGGACACACCACGGTCGCACCCGGCAGCACGATTCCGAGCTCCGGCGAGATGACGTGCACGATGCCCTGCAGCGGATCGCGGACGTCGAATAGCCGAATGCCGGCGCGACGCGCCGCCTCGCGGGTTTCGGTGATGAAGGCTTTGCCGCCCGGCATACGCGTCTCGTCGCCCCTGCCGGGGAAGGTGTCGACGATGTGATCCATGGTGCAGAACACCCGCGCGGGATCGGCGAGTGCTCGGCCCGACTCGGCAAGGCTCTTCAGCGCGACCGACCCCGTCCTCTCGTGCAGGAAAATACGGTCGATCGCGATCAGCCCCACCCCGTCGCCCAAGTCGCGGACGAGGTGCGAGGACCAGAGTTTTTCGAATAGCGTTCTTGCGGGCATCGGGCGATGTTTCCAGCCGCCAATTATGCCCGCGGGGCGCTCAGTCGGGGGCGATGCCCGTGGTCGGCGGCAAAGATAGTTCGACGACCGTACCCACGCCGCTCGCGGCCCGCTCGACGCGCAAGCTGCCACCGATGTCCCGGGCCCGACGGCGCATGTTGGAGAGCCCCCGTCCCTCGCTCAGCGGGTCTGGCAAACCGACGCCGTTGTCCTCGACCCAAACCGAATAACCCGCCGTCGAATGACGCGCACCGACGGTGATGCGCGAGGCCCGCGAATACTTGATGGCGTTGTTGAGG
>RGYP01000044.1 GCA_010031985.1 Gammaproteobacteria bacterium | reverse complement strand
GATCGCTGGCTATTGACGCTCGAACTCGGCTCCGCGACGCCGGTGTACGGTCTAGGCGAAAAATCCGGCCGCCTCGACAAGCGTGGCCAATTGCTTCGTTCCTACAATCGGGATGCGCTCGGTCTGAACGCCGAGTGGAGTTACAAGAACGCCCCCTACGCCTGGAGTCCAGAGGGTTGGGGCGCCTTCGTGCATACGCCCGCGCCGGTGACCCACGGGGTGGGCTACGGCCCGTGGTCGCAGCGCGCCTACGTGCTGGCCATCGAAGATATCGAGCTCGACATATTTCTTTTGACCGGTGCTGACGGTGCGGCGCAGCTCCACCAGTACACCGCACTCACCGGGCGTGCACCGACGCCCCCCGCGTGGAGTCTCGGCGTGATTCTGTCGAAGGCGTATTACAAAGATTCCGCGGAGATTCTTGCGGTGGCTCGCGAGGTGCGCGAGCGCGGCATGCCTTGCGAAATCATCACCTTCGATGGCCGGGCCTGGCAGGACACCGACACCCGTTTCGCCTTCGAGTGGTGCCCCAAGCGCTATCCCGACCCGAGACCCACCGTCGAGGCCCTGCGTGCGATGGGCTTTCGGATCTGTGTCTGGGAATACCCGCTGATTTCCGTGAAAAATCCCCTGTTCGGGGAGTTGGCAGGTAAGGGCTGGTTGCTGCGGGACTCACGCACCGGTGAGGCGTATCGCTATGCCTGGGATCCCGAGCCTTTCGGCGCCGTGTTGACCCAGTTACCCGAGTCGGGCTTGCTCGATTTCACCCATCCCGAAGCCTACGCGTGGTGGCGCGATCAGCACCGCGCGCTCTTCGAACTCGGCATCGACATGATCAAAGCCGATTTCGGCGAGCAGATCGAAGAGCACATGCTGGCGAGTGACGGCTCGCGCGGCGATGCGCTGCACAATGTCTACGCACTGCTCTACAACCGCTGCGTCTACGAGGCGGCTCAAAGATTTTCGCGTGACGGAGCGTTTTTGTTCAGTCGGGCGGGTTGGTCGGGCGCGCAGCGATATCCCTCGCAGTGGGGAGGCGATCCGCAGGCCGACTGGGGCGGATTGGCGGGCAATCTGCGCAGCGGACTCTCCTGGGGCCTGACGGGCGCGCCGTTCTATGCGACCGACGTGGGGGGGTTCTACGGCGATCGGCGCGATCCGGTGCTTTACGTTCGCTGGCTGCAGGCAGCCATTTTTTCGGCGCATTTGCGGCTGCATGGCATCGGCCCCCGAGAACCCTGGAGTTACGGTCCCGAGGCGGAACGCCTGGCGATGCAGGCGCTGGCTTTGCGCGAGCGTCTTCGACCCTATTTGCAGCGCGTCGTCGAAGAATCGAGTCGCAGCGGCCTACCCGTACAGCGCCCCATGGTGCTCGCCTGCCCCGAGGATCGAGCAAGCTGGGCGTTCGAGGATCAGTTTTTCTTTGGCGAACGGCTACTGGTCGCGCCCTGCCTCGAGCCCTCCGGCGAGGTCGTGGTCTATTTGCCGGCGGGCGATTGGGTCTGGCTCGAGACCGGCGAGCGGATCGAGGGCGGGCGGAGTCACGCGCTGACGTTGCCGCTCGACCGGATCGCCGCTTTCACGCGCCTCGGCGAGCGGATCCCGGGTTTCTGAGGACGGGCGGCTGTTGCGCCGGCGCGTCAGTTTTTAAGGTTGTATATAAGAGTTGTAAGACATATTTAGGTTTGTTAGCGTCATCTCACTGACCGAATAAAAGGGGACTGCAAAGATGTCGATGAGCAAGAAAATCGTCGCAAGTGCCGTGGCGGCCGCCTGTGTCGCCATGGTCCCGCAAGCCGCCGTCGCGCAGGACGCGGGCGACGGCCGTCTCGACGAGATCGTCGTGACTGCGCAAAAGCGCGAGCAGCGCTTGCAGGATGTGCCAATTGCCGTATCCGTCGTCAGCGGCGCACTCGCCGAAGCCTCGGGCAGTTTCAACATCGAAGCGCTGAAGACGCTCGTACCCTCTCTCAATATCCGCAAGACCAACACCTCGCTCAACCAATCCTTGTTTCTGCGTGGCGTGGGTACCATCAACTTCGCGATCGCTGCCCAGCCGAGCGTGGCAACGGTGCTCGACGGGGTCGTCTTGTCTTCGGCGGGCGAGGCTTTCGGCGACCTCTACGACATCGAGCGCATCGAAGTTTTGCGTGGCCCGCAGGGCACGTTGTTCGGCAAGAACGCCTCGGCGGGCGTGGTCAACATCGTATCCAAGCGCCCGGGCGATGCCATGGGTGGCTACGTCGATGTCGGTTGGTACGAAGACAACGAATTGCGTGTGAAGGGCGCGATCGACATGCCGATCTCCGATACGGTTCGTTCGCGTACCACCGTGACCTACGGCAAGTTCGACGGTTACATCAGCAACGTGTCGACCACGGCCGCCGGTGGCGACCTGAACGGCTATGACCGCAAGGGCATTCGCACCGTGTGGGAAATCGGCAACCAAGGAAATCTTTGGACGTTCACGGGCGATTACCGCAAGTCGGACGACAACTGCTGCGTCGAAATCATCGGCAATGCACCGACCGGCGCCAACGCTGCAGCCTACACGTCGCTCTACAGCGGCATCGTTCTGCAAGGCGACAAGACCCGTCAGGTCAAGCAGGACCTGCAGATGCGTTCCACCGAAGAAGCCTGGGGCGTCTCGCTGCAGGGCAACGTCGATACCGCGATGGGCGCTCTGACCAGCATCACCGCGTATCGCACCTGGGATGCGACCGAATATCGCGAAGGTGACTGGATCGATCAGGCCGCGCCGTACGTCGGCAACGCCTTCGCACAGCTGCACGACTTCGGTCCCCAAACCACCAAGAGCTTCTCGCAGGAACTGCGTCTCGCCTCGAGTGGCGACGGTGCGTTCAATTACGTAGCCGGCGTCTACTACTCGAAGACCGAGGCTGAGCGCTTCTTCCAGCGCAACATCTTCAACTGTACTGCGAGCACCTTGGCGATCGATGCCACCGGACAGCGACCCTGTCGTGCGGGCTCATCGACCTACGTCAGCACCTTCTCCAATGCGACCTTCGGTGCAGACTTCAAAAATACCGCGGTGTTCGCCGACGGTACCTGGAACATCACCGACAGCTTGCGTCTCATCGGTGGTGCGCGCTGGACTCAGGACAAGTTGAGCTACTTCCACAACCGCGTGCCCACGCCGTTCGCGGGCCAGCCTGGCATTCGCACCGACCTCTCGGGCTTCAAGGGCAGCAACGATTCCGACAACGTTTCGGGTCGTGCCGGTCTGCAGTACGACCTCAACGACGACGTGATGGTCTACGCCTCGTATGCGCGGGGTTACAAGGGACCGGCGTACAACGTGTTCTTCAACATGACCGTGAACAACACGCCGGTCATCGAGGCCGAAACGGCAGACTCGTACGAGCTCGGCTTGAAGAGCACGCTGCTCGACGGTCGCATGCTCGTCAACGCCGCGGTTTTCGACGCCAAGTACGACGACTTCCAGGCCAACAACTTCTTGTTCCTCAACGGTACGCTGATCACCACGTTGACCAATGCGGGCAAGGTGTCGTCGAAGGGCTTCGAGCTCGACGTACAGGCCCGCCCCAACGACATGCTGACGTTCGGCGCAGGCGTTGCGTACACGGACGCGAAGGTCGACAGCTTCTTCACGCCACCCGGTCAGAACGCGACCGTTCGGGCGGGGACGTCGCTGCCGCTCGCCCCGGAATGGAAAGCCTCGCTCAATGGCGATCTGAACATCCCGATGGGCGCCTACACGGTGGTTCCGAGCATGGTGGTGTCGTACCAAGGTACGAGCTTCGCCGATCTCAACGAGCCCGCAGCGCTGCGCATCCCCGGTTACACCACGGTCGACCTCACCGTCGCAGTGCGTGACGAAAGCGATCGCTTCCGGGTGGCCCTGGTGGGACGCAATCTTGCGGATAAGTCGTTCACCGTGCTGAAGACCGCCGGCGGTCCCGGTGGCGCGCCGCGCCTGCAGATCCCTCGCGATGCCGAGAGGTATTTCGGCATCCAGGCGCGTTTCAATTTCGGAGCAAAGTAAACTCGGCGCGTGATCGACGCCCTCTCCGCCGCGCTGCGCGGCTTGGCAAAAGTGAACGCCCCCATCGCAAGATGGGGGCTTTCCGTTTCTGCGCTCTTCCTCGCCTTCATGCTGGTCGTCGCGCTTGCTCAAATACTCTCGCGGGTACTGTTCAATCACACGCTCGACTGGGCTGAGGAGGCGGCGCGCATGGCGCTGGTGTGGTCGGCGCTGCTTGCTGCACCGATCGGTTACCGCGCTGCGGGTCATGTGGCGATCACGGCCTTCATCGAGGGTCTGTCAATGCGCACCCTTTGCGTCACGGGCGTGATCGTCAACGCGTTGATTGCGTGGATCTGCGCCATCTTCCTGCTCGAGAGTTTCGATTTCGTTGCGCGGGGCAGCACGATTGTGTCGACTGGGCTCGGCATCAAGATGTCGTTCGTGTACTCGATCGTACCGGTGGCACTGCTCGCTTTGTTGCTGGTTGCGCTCGAAGCGATTCTCAGACTGCTGCACGCGATCTTCGCGGACGAACCGGAGCTGCTGCTGGTCGGCGTGGTTCCTGTCCTGCAGCGCGACGACGAAAACTGAGTCTCGGGACCACGCCGCATGTCCATCGCGTTTTTCTGGATTCTGATTTTGCTCATGGCCTTCGGCACGCCGGTGATCTTCGCCTTGTTGCTGGGGCCAGGCCTCAGCCTGTTGCTCGATGGTGAACTGCGCTACGTGCCCGCGCTGCTTGCACGCTTCTACAATGGCATCGACAGTTTTCCGCTACTCGCCGTGCCGTTCTTCATTCTTGCCGGCGAAATCATGAATGCCGGTGGTATCACGACCTCGATCGTTCGTTTTGCACAATCTTTGGTCGGCCACGTGCGTGGCGGGCTCGCGCAGGTGAACGTGCTTTCGTCGATGATCTTCGCCGGCATCTCGGGTTCCGCAGTCGCCGATGCCTCGGCGCTCGGCAAGATGCTGATTCCGGCGATGGAGCGAGAGGGCTATCCGCGTCCGTTTGCATCGGCGGTGACCGCGGCGGCGGCCGTGATCGGACCCGTGATTCCGCCGTCGGGAATCATGGTGCTCTACGGATTCGTGATGAACGTGTCGGTGGGGGCGTTGTTCGCTGCCGGGGTGGTGCCGGGTGTGATCATCGGCCTCGGGTTGATGGGCACGATCCGTCTGCTCGCCAAGCGATACAACCTGCCGGCAGCGAAACCGCGAGCGACTTGGGGCGAGCGGGCGACGGCTTTTCGCGGCGCATGGCTTGCCATGTTGCTACCGGTCATCTTGCTCGGCGGCATGCTGAGTGGCGTATTCACCGCGACCGAAGCGGCCTGCGTGGCCGTGGCCTACGCGCTCTTCGTCACGATCTTCGTGACCCGCAACGTGCGACGCCGCGAACTTTTCACCATCTTCAAAAATACCGCGCTGCAGTCTGGCGTGATCTTGCTGCTCGTGGGGGCGGCAGTCACCCTCGGTTGGCTGGTCACGGTCTCGGGACTTGCCAAGGGCATCGCCGATGCCATGCTGCTCATCACCGACGACGTGTCGACATTGCTCTTTTTGGTGAACGTACTGCTGCTCATCGTCGGCATGTTTCTCGATGCAGGTCCGGCGATTCTCATTCTTGGCCCCGTGTTGTCGCCGGTTTTCGTCGGGCTTGGCGTCGATCCCGTGCACTTCGCGATCATCATGTGCGTGAATCTCACCATCGGACTTGCCACTCCACCGATGGGCTTGCTGCTCTTCGTCACCGCTTCGGTGGCCCGCGAAAAGATAGAGAACATCGTGCGCGCGCTGCTGCCTTTTCTGGCGGTCGAGATTCTGGTCATTTTCGTCATCACTTATTTTCCGTCGCTGGTCCTCACGTTGCCACGCGCCTTGGGATTGATGTGAGCCGTCGTCAATGACCGCAGGTCTGAGAAATACGCTGCTGGTGCTGATCACCGTCATTTGCATCATCGGGATATTCTCTTCGCGTGCCGAACAGGCGGAGTTCACAATTCGCGTGGCGTTTCTGGCCTCGCAGGACGACGAGGATTACATCGGTGCCGTTGCCTTTCGCGACTCGCTGCGACGTCAGCTCGGCAAGCGGGTCGAAGTGCAGATTTACCCGTCCGGTCAGTTCTGCGGCAACGAGCGCGAGTGCATCGAGGCGCTGCAAAGCGGAATCCTCGAAGTGCATCAAACCACGATCGGTGGCCTCGCCGGGCTTTACGGCCCAGCGCAAGTGCTCGATCTGCCGTACCTGTTCGCCGACGACGCCGTTGCCGAATGCGTGATGGACGGCAGCGTGCCGCGGGCGATGGGAGATGCGATTCTCCAAGAGGGACTGGGGTTGCGATTGATGACGGTCGGCAACACCGGTGGCTGGCGCAGTTTTGCCATGGTCGATCGACGTATCAAAAGCGTGAGTGATCTCGCGGGCCTCAGAGTTCGTACCTTGCCTTCGGCGCTGGAACAGGAAATGGTGCGTGAGCTCGGTGCGAGTCCGATGGCGTTGCCGTTCTCCGAGATCTACACGGCGCTCGCCGCCGGCATGCTCGCGGGCACCAAGAACAGCATTCAGGACGTACTCGGCATGAAGTTCGACGATCACATCCGTCACATGTTCGTCGATCGCCACAGCTACATGGCCGCGATCTGGTGGTACTCGGCCAAAGGCTGGGAGCGCTTGCCCGCCGACGTACAGGCTGCCGTCAAGGTGGCCTTTCGCGAACTTGCCGCAGCCACGCGGCGTGCGGCAAAAGAGAGAGAAGCGCCGGCCATCGAGCGTTTTTTGGCGCGCGGTGGGACGGTCGATTACGCAACGAGCGGCCAGCGCGCGGAGTTCCGTGCGGCGACTCAACCGCTGCGCAAGTGGTATCAAGACAAATATGGAGGCGATTGGCTGCCGCAGGTCGATGCGGCCATCGCCGAGTGTGAGCGAGGAGGTTCGAAGTGAAGGTGTTGTTCGTGGATGCGGGAAATTATTGCCGCTCGCCCGCCGCGGAGATCGTGGCACGCAGCATCGCCGCAAGGGCTGGCGTGTCGGGATGGCAGTTCGGCTCGGCAGGTCTCAAGGACAAGCACGTAGGCGACACCGCCGATCCGCGCTCCATCACCGCCTGCGCCGAGCGTGGCTATGATCTTTCGGCCTTTCGTTGTCGACAGATCAGTGATGCGGACTTTCAAATCTTCGATCTAATTCTCGCCATGGATCGCGACAACCTTTCGCAGCTCGAGTCGCGTCGACCTGTCGGTGCTGTCGTGACCATCAGACTGTTCCTCGGCGATCGCGAGGTACCAGACCCTTATTACGGCGAGGCTGACGGCTTCGCGAGCATGATGATGCAGATCGAGCAAGGCGTGCGGCATCTACTCGCAGGCTGAGGCGCTATTTGCGCACGAGCTCGATGACCTCCGAGGCGCTGAGCGTGCTCGCGCGATCGCGTATCGCGGGGAGATACTGCTGCTGCATCGACTTCGCCGATCCCAGCGTTTCTTGAAAAGTTCTCCGTAGCAGCTCGGTGCTCATCACGCGCCCGCCTGCGTAATAGCGCTTGGCCACTTGCCCGAGCGCGTAGGTCGTGGCGAAGGAGAACGCCATGCCGGTCGCTGCGCCCGAAAGACCGCCCAGCAAGCGACCGGCGGCGGCACCGACGAGTCCGCCCACGAGTTTGCGACCGATCTGCTCGACGTATTGAGAGGTCAGGCCGACACCGATGGTGGCGATGAATTCTTTGATATGGCCTTGATCCATCTCGATGCCGTGGGCCTTGCCGATCTTGTACACCATGCGTACCTGCAACGGGATGATCGCCATCGACGCCCAGGACTGCGGCAGCAGTTCGAGCGCGCCGTTGAGGATGGAGTAGTTGAGGATGCTCTTGTCGAGCTCGGCCTCGCGGACGGTCGGCGTGACGGTGGCGGGGGCTGACCCGACCACCGACGCGCTGGCTGCGGCCGCGGCGATCGAGTCGGCCGCTGCGGCGCCGTGCATTGCGGGGTCATCGGCGGCGAGGTCGAGCACGTTGCGCAAAGAGCTGAGGAACTCGCGCTCTGCCGCACTTTGAACGCCATCGGCATCGCACACGCAAACAGCCATTTCGTAGGCGAGTTGTCGGTGCTCGAGCGCCTTGAGGGTGCCGATCGCCTGCTGCAGGGGGACGCGTTTCAACAAGACATCTTGATAAACGCCCGCCAGCGCCGCGCCACCCGCTTGACCGGTGAGGGACTCGGCGACGTCGCGGATGGCGTTGCGCTCGCTTTCGGACTTCTGTCCGTCCACGAGGGCGGCGTGGATCATCACGTTGAGAATGGTGCGCTGGGTTGAAGAGTCCATCGTCGTCTCCCTGAGGTTCGGGCGGGGCTTTGCGTTTCGAACTGGACCTCGTCGTGGCCGCAAAGTTCCATGGTGACTGTGCGAACCCGATGATTCGCGTTACCTTTCCGTATCTGACCGTAGAGTCGCTCGGGGGAGGGGGTCATGACCGAGTCATCCACCAACGAATTGAGTCGCTCGCTGCGCCCGCGGCACATGTTCATGATCACGATCGGCGGCATCATCGGCGCCGGCTTGTTCGTGGGCAGCAGCGCAGCCATCGCGGCGGCGGGCCCTGCCATCGTAATAACCTATATTTTGACGGGCACGCTGTTGCTGTTTGTCATGCGCATGCTCGGCGAGATGGCAGTCGCCAATCCGGGTACGCGTTCTTTTACCGAGTTTGCGAGGCTCGGACTCGGCAACTGGGCCGGATTTTCGGTGGGTTGGTTGTATTGGTTTTTTTGGGTGGTGGTGATTCCGATCGAGGTCATTGCCGCCGTGAACATTCTGCAGGAGCTCGGCTTCACCATGCCCGGCTGGCAGATGGGCACTCTGCTGATGATCGCGATGACGCTCGTCAATCTGACTTCCGCGCGTTCCTTCGGTGAATTCGAGTTCTGGTTTTCTTCGATCAAGGTGGGGGCCATCGTCGCTTTCGTTTTGGTGGCGGCTGCCTACGTTGGGGGCTTGCATGGCGAAGGCTCGCGGGGCCTGACGAATCTGACCGCTCACGGAGGCTTTGCGCCGAACGGTGGGCTCGTGATCGTGGCTGCCGTCACCACCGTGATTTTCTCGATGATGGGTACCGAAATCGTGACCATCGCTGCCGCCGAATCGACCGAGCCCGCCAAGTCTGTCGCGCGCATGACCTCTTCGATCGTTGGCCGCATTCTGCTTTTTTACGTCGGTTCTTTGATCATGATCGTGGCCGTCGTACCTTGGAATACGATCGTCCCGGGGCAGTCGCCATTCACCGCAGCGCTCGATGCGATGGGTATTCCTCTCGCCGCCACCATCATGAATTTCGTGATTCTCACGGCGGTGCTGTCCTGTCTCAATTCCTGCTACTACATCTGCTCACGGGTTTTGTTCGTACTCGCCGAAAAAGGCGACGCGCCGCATTGGTTGATCAAGCTCAATCCGCGTCGTGTGCCCTCGCGATCCGTGCTTCTCGGCAGCATCGCCGGTTTGTTCGGCGTCGTGGCGCAGATGATCTCGCCGAATGGCATCTTCGCATTTTTGGTGAATGCCTCGGGAGCGCTAATTCTTTTGATCTATCTCACCATGGCGGTTGCGCAAATCAGACTTCGTCGACAGGCGGCGCGCGAAAACCGTGACACACCGCTCAAGATGTGGTTATTCCCTTGGCTGAGCTACCTCACGGTGGCGGCGATCACTGCCGTACTGCTCGCCATGGCGCTGACGCCGAGTCTGCAGTCGCAGTTTTGGAGCAGCATGGTGTCGGTGGTCGTGGCGCTCGCAATCTATGCCTCGATCGCTGCAAAGCGCAGCCGTGCTTCGGCGCAGCAAGACGCTTGAGCATCGGAAAAAACGCCATGCGATACACCCGACGCGCCGCCATCGGACTTTCGACTGTCGGCTTGCTCGCCGCATCGGCGCACGCCATCGCAAAATCGCCGAAGCGCAAGCGACAACCGCTCGATCTTGCGTCTCCGGCAGGCAACGTCACGGCGTATTTGAAGTTGCGCGCGAGCACCGACACTCGCGACGTCTTCATGTGGTTTTCCGGCCGACTGGAT
>RGYP01000430.1 GCA_010031985.1 Gammaproteobacteria bacterium | reverse complement strand
GGACATGCTCGGCGTACATCAACCGGATTTCGGCTTTTTGACCGATGCGATGCAGGTCGACGACGGCGGCACCATCGTCATCGGCGAGCGCATGATCCAGCCACGGGCCGAGGCCGACGTACTCGCGGCCACGGCGAGCGTCGCTGCCTGTTTCGAAATCGTCGACTCGCGCATCGATCGCTGGGACATCCGCATCGTCGACACCATCGCCGACAACGCGTCCTGTGGCCTGTTCGTGCTCGGCGCCGAGCGCCGCTCGCCGCAGGGACTCGATCTCGCGGCGCTCGAGGTCCGCGTCAGCAAGAATGGCGCGTCGCTGTCGCGGGGCTTGGGCTCGGCGGTGCAGGGCTCGCCGCTCGCGGCCGTGGCGTGGCTCGCCAACACCTTGGGCGCCTATGGCGTCACGCTCGATGCCGGGGACATCATCTTGTCGGGTTCGCTGGTGCCGCTCGAGCCCGCGCGGCCCGGCGATGTCTTCGAGCTCGATCTCGATCGGCTCGGCCGGGCATCGGTTCGCTTCGCTTGAGCAGCCAGTCCGCGAGCGGCTAGTTCATTTCAGGAGTCACGCGCGTGCAACCGACCTCTCTGCCTGATCAGCAAACCGAAGTCCTCGTCGTCGGCAGCGGCGCGAGCGGTCTCACCGCGGCACTCACGGCAGCCGATCAGGGCGCCAAAGTTTTGATCGTCGAGAAGGGGCACCTCTTCGGCGGCACCTCGGCGACCTCGGGCGGCACGATCTGGATTCCGAACAACCATCTCATCGGCCCTGCGGGCGGCAGCGACAACGCCGACGATGCCGAACGCTACATCGCGGCGCTCGCCGAGGGCTTTTCGTCGCCGCAGCGAATTCGCGCGTTCGTCGAGCATGCGCCGCGCATGTTTCGCTGGCTGGACGAAAAAACCGACGTCAAGTTCGAGAGTCTCGCCAAATATTGCGACTATCACCCGGAGTTGCCGGGTGGTCGGCCGGGATTTCGCAGCTGCCAGGCGCTGCCCATCGCCTGCGATGTGCTCGGCGGCGAGTTCGAGATGCTGCAGCCGCCGCACGCCGGCACCACGGCGTTCGGGCGCATCAACTGGACTGCGCGCGAAGCGCATCCGCTGATCACGCAATCGAAGGGGGCCAAACAGATATTTTTGAAGATCGCCGCCAAATATTACCTCGACGTGCGCCAGCGCTGGAAAACCTCGCGTGACCGAAGGCTCACGGGCGGCGGCGCATTGGTCGCGCGGCTGCGCTGGTCCCTGCGCAAGCGAAAAGTACCGATGCAGTTGTCGACCGAGCTCACGGGTTTCATCGTCGAGAACGGGCGCGTCGTCGGTGCGCAGGTGCTCAACAACGGCATTCCGCAGCGCATCCATGCGAGTCGCGGTGTCATCCTCGCCTCCGGGGGCTTCGAGCGCAACGCGGAGTTGCGAGCGCGACATCTTCCCGGGCCGACGACAACGGCGTGGACGGCGGGTAACCCCTTCAATTCGGGTTCGGCAACGATCGCCGCGATGCAACTCGGCGTGAAAATGGCGAATCTC
>RGYP01000429.1 GCA_010031985.1 Gammaproteobacteria bacterium | reverse complement strand
GAAGATCTCGCGCACGTGCCGATCGATGGAGCACGTCTCGTGATCGTGCTGCTGATACTGCTCGCTGCCGCAGGCACCAATATCTACGTCAACCTGCAAATGCCGGAACGCTCCGAGGACTTTCCCTTCATCGGTTTCGCGGTCGTCGCGACGGTGCTGCTCACGAGCCCGTGGCGAAGACCGGACTGGTCACTGGTACCGGGCGCGGCGCGCGGCAGTGTCTTCCTGCTCTCGTTGGTACTCGCCGCATCGATGATGCCGGTCGATGAACTGCCTCCCGCCTCGTGGCTCAACACCCTCGGCCTCGGTTTTCTGTCCGCCGTCTTCGACAACATCCCGCTCACCAAACTCGCGCTCGATGCCGGTGGCTACGACTGGGGATTTTTGGCGTACGCCGTCGGCTTCGGGGGCTCGATGATCTGGTTCGGATCGTCGGCAGGCGTCGCGCTCTCGAACCGATTCCCGGAAAGCCGCTCGGCACTCGCCTGGATCCGCGGCGGCTGGCATGTCGTCCTGGGTTACGTCGTCGGCTTTTTCGTGTTGCTGCTGACGCTCGGTTGGCACCCGCATCCGCCGCACTGATTCATCGCAGATCGACTCCGTCGTCATGTTCTCTCGCCTCGAACCCACCGTCCGTGCCTTGCTGATCGCCAATCTGCTGATCTTTGCAGCGGAGTGGCTGTTGCCGAGCCTCTTCAACGATTTCGCGTTGTGGCCACTCGCGGCGGGCTTCCAGCCGTGGCAACTCGTCAGTTACGCCTTTCTGCACGGCGGCATTGCACATCTCGCCTTCAACATGATCGGTCTCGTGAGCTTCGGTAACGAGCTCGAACAATATTGGGGTTCGAAGCGACTGCTCACGTTCTACACGGCGAGCGTCGTCACCGCCGCCCTCACTCAACTGGCGGTAACGAGTTCGCTCAGCGACATCGCGCCGACGGTCGGTGCTTCGGGTGGCATCTACGGGCTGTTGCTCGGGTTTGCGATGATGTTCCCCAATCGGAAGGTCGTCCCGCTGATTCCGCCGATCCCGATGCCGGCGTGGCTGTTCGCCGTCATTTTCGCCGGACTCGAACTCTACCTCGGCGTGACGGGCACCGCCGCGGGCATCGCCCACTTTGCGCATCTCGGCGGCATGATTGGCGGCTGGATCATGATCCGCCGCTGGCGGCGTCGCGCGTCCCCCATATATTGATCTGTTGCCAACGGGCACTGCGCCAGCGCCGATACATCGAACTGCCGAGCAACATGGCGTAGACCATGAGCGCGATCCAACCGCCGAGCGCACCGAGCGCAAATTGCGGCAAGCCTTCGACCCAGGCTCCTGCAGCATCGAAAACAAGAGTGTGCGCGAGCGGCACGAACAGCAGCCACGAGAGCACGATCGCGACCGCCGCCGGTACCGTGGTGTCGCCAGCGGCTCGTAGTGCATTGCTCGAACCGAAATACAGTCCGTCGAAGGCCTGATAGCAGGCGGCAGGTAACAAAAAAATGAGCGCTGCCGCAACGACATCGGCTGCCGAGGGATCT
>RGYP01000428.1 GCA_010031985.1 Gammaproteobacteria bacterium | reverse complement strand
CCGGATCACGCTGGCGCAGGCGGCGCGTACCCGCCATGCGGCCGGCATGGGTGCCATGGCCTCGGCCGTCAAATATTTCGGGACCGAACTCAACAAGCGACGCAACGAGTTGCAGCTCGACATCGAAGGCGCCACGGCTCTGCAATGGGAGGCGCGCGGGCCTGCGGGCGAGGCTTGGGCATCAGACTGGCTGCGCTCCAAGGGCAATTCGATCGAGGGCGGCACGTCCGAGATCCAGCTCAACATCATCGCCAAGCGCGTGCTCGGTCTGTGAGGTCGCCATGCCACTGGCATTGACCGAAGAACAAGAAATGCTCAGCCGTTCGGCGGCCGAGTTTCTCGCCGATCGCGCGTCCTTGGCGCAGTTTCGCACGTGGCGCGAACGCAGCCACCAGCAGGCCTTCGACCCTGAACTTTGGCGCGAGATCGCAGGTATGGGCTGGCCCGGCATTGCCATCGGCGAAGAGCAGGGCGGTGCGGGTTTGGGCTTGGCCGGGCTCGGTGTCGTGCTCGAGCAGTTGGGCCGTCACCTCAGCGTCACACCCATGAATTCGACCGTGTTGTGCGGCGTCACGGCGATTCAATTGCTCGGTCGCGCCGCGCAGCAGGCGGCGCTGTTGCCGCAGGTCATCGAGGGCTCGCGCACGATTTCTTTGGCCTGGGACGAGCGACCGCATTTCGATCCCTTCGGCGTGGCGACTGCCGCCCGATCAACCGCGACAGGCTGGCTGCTGAACGGCTGCAAACGCGGTGTCGCCGACGTGTCTTCGGTCGATTGGTTGCTGGTGGTTTGCCGACTCGAGGGCGCAGCGGGCGATCGCGAGGGGCTCGGCGTATTCATCGTGCCGCGCAACGCCCCGCGACTGCGTATCGAAGTGACACCCATGGTGGACGGTCGCAACTACGGCGAGATCGTGCTCGAGGGTGTCGAACTTGGCGCCGAAGCTCTGCTCGGCGGTGCCGCCGCGCCCGCCGCTGCGCTCGGGCGCCTGGTTGACGTGATCAACGCAGGGCTCGCCGCCGAACTGCTCGGCATTAGCGAGGAGGCGTTCGCCCGCACCCTGCGCTACCTCAAAGATCGCTCGCAGTTCGGCAAGCCGATCGGCAGCTACCAGGCGCTGCAACATCGCGCCGCGCACTGGTTCGTCGAACTGCAGCTCGCGCGATCGCTGGTCCAGGAGGCGCTGCTCGCGCTCGATGCCGATCCGTCATCGTCACTCGGATTGCAGGGGCCGGCGCTCGCCAGCATGGCGAAGGCGAAGGCCTCGCAGGTGGCGGAGCTTGCGACCAACGAGGCGATTCAGATGCACGGCGGCATCGGCATGACGGATGCCCACGACATCGGGCTGTACATCAAACGCGCGCGGGTGCTCGAGCAGGCCTTTGGCGATCAGAACCACCATCTCGATCGGTTGGCGAGTTTGCAGGGGTACTAGCTTGCCGGGGGCCTCGCGCCCGCGGGGTGTTGTGGTACGATTCGCGCCCTTTTTCAGGGGACGCGCCCGTAGCTCAGTTGGATAGAGCGCATGGC
>RGYP01000427.1 GCA_010031985.1 Gammaproteobacteria bacterium | reverse complement strand
ACCGATCCCGAAAATTCCTTGCGTCTCCTTTCGGGTAATTTCGATGTCGCGTTTCTCGTCGTCTGGGTATTGCCCTTGTTGGCAATCGGTCTTCTTTTCGACGTCGTCGTCGGCGAGCGCGAGCGAGGCGTTCTGTCACTGGCAATGGTGGCAGGTGCGAGTGCCGGCCGTTTCGTTTGGCACAAATGGTGGTCAAGATTCCTGCTTCTGGCGGGCGTTACGACCGTTTCCATCGTGCTTGCCGCGTTGATACAAGAACCCGCTCTTACGGCAACGACGGGTTATTTGTTGGCGGGATGGATCCTCACGAGTCTCGTTTATCTCGCATTTTGGTGCGCCCTTGCGCTCTTCGTCAGTATCGGGGCGAGCAGTTCGGAGACGGCTGCAACGCGCCTCGTCGGGGCATGGCTGGTTTTCGTCGTGCTGGTACCGACAGTCACCAACCTGATCGCGGGTAGCGTGGCGCCGCCACCCTCCCGAGTCGAGTTGACGGCGACGCTGCGCGAAGCAACCGAACAAGCAGACAAGGCGATCGCCGCCGAACGTGATCGCTGGTTCTTCGATCACCCCGATCTGCGGGGGGACATGGATCGCCGGGCGTACTATTTGAGCGTGGCCGGCTCCGAGGCGGGTATCGAAAAGATCATGGCGCCCTTGCTCCAGGACTTTGCGCAGAATGGCCGCGACCAGCAGCGCGTGATAGAGGTGCTTAAGTACCTTTCGCCCGGTACTCTGACTTTTAGATCGCTCACCGCGCTTTCGGGAAGTGACGGCCGCGAGCACGCAAAATTTCGCGATGCCGTCGTCGTCCATCACCGCGCATGGCAAGAGTTTTTCGTGAAGCGGATCGAGAGCGATACACCGCTGACGGCAGAAGACTATGAACGACTGCCGATCTTCGTCGCGCCGCAGATCGACGAGCGCGAACTCATGTCATCCTCCTCGATTCCGTTGCTGTTGATGCTTGTCGTGACTTGTCTGCTTTGCAGGGTCGGATCGCGAAAGCTGCGCAGCGCCGACGTGATCATCGGTACACACTCTCCGGGAGGGAGCAGATAGTGTTGGAAGCCATCGGACTGACCAAGAACTACGGCGAGGTTCGTGCCTTGCGCAGTCTCGATCTGCGTGTGAATTCGGGTGAAATTTATTGTCTGCTGGGGGCCAATGGCGCCGGAAAGACGACCACGCTCAATATATTTCTCGGTTTCGTGAGAGCCACTTCCGGCATCGCGAGGATCGATGACATCGATGTGGGGCAGAACCCGACCGCAACCCGCAAGCGAATCGCGTATATCCCCGAGACGGTGACGCTTTACGGTGCCCTGTCCGGTCTCGAAAACCTCGACTATTTCTCAAAACTCTCCGGGATCAGGCATTCGGCGCAATCACTACGTGCATTTCTCGAACAGGCGGGATTGGCCGCCGAAGCGCACGACCGCCCTTTGCAAGGCTATTCGAAGGGCATGCGGCAGAAGGTCGGGATCGCCATTGCCCTCGCGCGTGACGCCAAAGTGTTGCTGCTCGACGAGCC
>RGYP01000426.1 GCA_010031985.1 Gammaproteobacteria bacterium | reverse complement strand
CCACCTATGAATCCCTCGGCGTCGCGGATTACGACGACGACTGACTCCGTTCCGTTCCCTTCGATCTCAATCCGCGCGCTCCACGGCCATGACCAACAGCAATCTCCGCACCGAGAACCACTTCGACTACGTCAAGATCACGCTGGCTTCGCCCGAGCGGATCATGCAGTGGGGCCAGCGCACGCTGCCCAACGGTCAGGTGGTGGGTGAGGTCACCAAACCCGAAACCATCAACTACCGCACGCTCAAGCCCGAAATGGACGGGCTGTTCTGCGAAAAGATCTTCGGTCCCTCCAAGGACTGGGAGTGCCACTGCGGCAAGTACAAGCGGGTGCGGCACCGCGGCATCGTCTGCGAGCGCTGCGGCGTGGAGGTCACCGAGAGCCGGGTGCGGCGCCACCGCATGGGCTTCATCAAGCTGGCGGCCCCCGTGTCCCACGTTTGGTACCTGAAGGGGATCCCCAGCTACGTGGCCATCCTGCTGGACATGCCCCTGCGGGATGTGGAGCAGATCGTCTACTTCAACTGCTACGTGGTGCTCGATCCGGGCGACCACAAGGACCTCACCTACAAGCAGCTGCTCACCGAAGACGAGTGGCTGGAGATCGAAGACGAGATCTACGCCGAAGACTCCGAGATTGAGAACGAGCCCACGGTGGGCATCGGTGCCGAAGCCCTCAAGCAGCTGCTCGAGGACCTCGACCTGCCGGTGGTGGCCGAGCAGCTGCGCGAGGAGATCGCCGGCTCCAAGGGCCAGAAGCGGGCCAAGCTGATCAAGCGCCTGCGCGTGATCGACAACTTCATCGCCACCAGCGCCCGCCCCGAGTGGATGGTGCTGGACGTGATCCCCGTGATCCCGCCGGATCTGCGCCCGATGGTGCAGCTGGACGGCGGCCGCTTCGCCACCTCCGACCTCAACGACCTCTACCGGCGGGTGATCAACCGCAACAACCGCCTGGCGCGGTTGCAGGAGATCCTCGCCCCCGAAATCATTGTCCGCAACGAGAAGCGGATGCTGCAGGAGGCCGTTGACGCCCTGATCGACAACGGCCGCCGCGGCCGCACCGTGGTGGGCGCCAACAACCGCCCGCTCAAGTCGCTCAGCGACATCATCGAGGGCAAGCAGGGCCGCTTCCGCCAGAACCTGCTGGGCAAGCGGGTCGACTACTCCGGTCGTTCCGTGATCGTGGTGGGTCCGAAGCTGAAGATGCACCAGTGCGGTCTGCCCAAGGAGATGGCGATCGAGCTGTTCCAGCCGTTCGTGATCCACCGCCTGATCCGCCAGAACATCGTCAACAACATCAAGGCCGCCAAGAAGCTGATTCAGCGCGCCGACGATGAGGTGATGCAGGTGCTGCAGGAGGTGATCGAAGGGCACCCGATCCTGCTGAACCGCGCCCCGACGCTGCACCGCCTCGGCATCCAGGCCTTCGAGCCCAAGCTGGTGGATGGCCGCGCCATCCAGCTGCACCCGCTGGTGTGCCCCGCCTTCAACGCCGACTTCGACGGTGACCAGATGGCCGTGCACGTGCC
>RGYP01000425.1 GCA_010031985.1 Gammaproteobacteria bacterium | reverse complement strand
GGCAACCGGCCGGTTGCCTCGTCGTCGAAGGGCTCGTCAAGCGCAATAACCCCATTCGCGTGTTGCGTGACAACGTGGTCATCTTCGAGGGCGCGCTCGAATCGCTGCGTCGCTTCAAGGACGACGTGGGCGAGGTTCGCGCCGGTACCGAGTGCGGCATCGGCGTCAAAAATTATCAGGATGTGCGCGTCGGCGATCAGATCGAGTGCTACTCACGCGTCGAGGTTGCACGCGCGATCGCCTGATCGCGTGCCGGGTCGTGACCAGCAAGGCGAGACAGCAGCGCATCGAGTCCGAGCTGCAGCGGGTGGTGGCGGAGCTCGTCGCGCGCGAGATCAAAGATCCGCGCGTCGGCATGGTCACGATCACCGCCGTTCGCATGGCGGCGGACATGGGCTCGGCCAAGATCTTGTTCGTGCCGTTCGGCGACCGTCATTCCCCCGAGGAAGTGACGGCGGGGCTGACCCGCGCCGCCGGATTCATGCGGGGCGAGGTCGGCCGACGACTCGGCCTGCGGCACGCGCCGCGACTCGACTTCGAGTTCGACTCGAGCATCGAGAACGCCGATCGGTTGACCCGGCTCATCGATGCGGCCGTAAAGCGCGACGACGGCCCGGCCTGACCCCGTGATCGACGGCATCTTGCTGCTCGACAAACCCCTCGGGTTGTCGTCGACCGCCGCTGGCTTGCGGGTGCGTCGGCTGCTCGGCGCCAGCAAAGCGGGGCACGTCGGCAGCCTCGACCCGCTCGCGACGGGGATGCTGCCCATCTGCCTCGGCGAAGCCACCAAGCTCGCGGGCGAGATCGTCGAGGGCGACAAGATGTACCTTTTCACCATCGGTCTCGGGGCTCGCACCTCGACCGGCGATACCGAGGGCGAGGTGGTCGAACGCGCGCCCGTGCCGATGATCGAGCGAACGACCGTGGACGCCGTGCTCGCCGGCTTCGTCGGCGAGACGGAGCAGGTTCCACCGATGTACTCGGCGCTCAAGCAGGGCGGGGTGCCGCTCTACAAACGGGCGCGCGCCGGAGAGATCGTCGAGCGACCGCCGCGAACCATTCGCATCGCGAGTCTCGAGCTCGTCGACGCCGGCTCCGGGGTGCTGACCTGTCGCGTGGTGTGCGGCAAGGGGACCTACGTACGAGTCCTCGCCGAGGACCTCGCCCGGGCGCTCGGTACAGTCGGACACGTGACCCGTCTGCGACGGGAGAGCGTGCGGCCCTTCGATCACTCGCGCTTGGTGACTCTGGAGACGCTCGAGGCCTATGCCTCGACCGACGGCTCGAAGCTCGATTCGCCGCGGGGTGCTTTGCCCATGGTATCGATGGACGAGGCCGTCGGGCATCTGCCCCTCGTTTGTTTGGGCGCCGAGGCCGCCCGCAAGCTTGGGCAGGGGCAGATCGTCGACGCCCCGGAGGCCCTTCGTTTGCCCTTGGAGGCGACGGTCAGGCTGCGGGACCCAGCCGGGGGTTTTCTCGGTTTGGGAAAGGTCGCTGCCCCGGGCCGCGTCGCGCCGAAACGACTTGTGGCCCAAAAAGTCAGCGAGTAC
>RGYP01000424.1 GCA_010031985.1 Gammaproteobacteria bacterium | reverse complement strand
GCACAACAACTTGTCCGAGTGCGCCAGGGCGAGAACCGTCCGTTGCTCACCAACGCTCCGGATGTGGGGGCGCGGCTTGCCGAGTTGATGAGCCACCGCGCACCGCTGTATGCGGAAGTGGCGGCTTTCAGCGTGCGTACCGATGGGCGCCGGGTCCGCGACGTCGTACACGAGATTCTCGGACACTTGCGCGGCCACTAGGTTCCCGGGGGCTCGGCCTGCACGCGGCTGCGCCCGCGTATACTTTCGGCAGCCATGATTGCGCCGATTTCCATGACCGTGCCGCTCGGCGAGCGCGCCTATCCGATCCACGTCGGTGCGGGTTTGTTGCGCGAGTCGACCTGGCTTGCCGGTCTGCTGCGAGCGCGCAAGGTCGCGATCGTGACCAACGAAGTGGTGGCGCCGCTCTACGCAGCTGCCATCCACGCGGCGCGGGCGGGCGAAGAAACCCACGACATCGTTTTGCCGGATGGCGAGTCGCACAAGACGCTCGCCACCGCCTCGAAGATTTTCGATGTGCTGCTCGAGCAGCGCTTTGCCCGCGACGATTTGATCGTCGCTCTCGGCGGTGGCGTGGTCGGCGACATGGCGGGCTTCGCTGCCGCCTGCTACCAGCGTGGCATTGCTTTCGTGCAGATTCCGACCACCCTGCTTGCGCAAGTCGACTCCTCGGTCGGCGGCAAGACCGGCATCAATCATCCGCTCGGCAAAAACATGATCGGTGCCTTCCACCAACCGCGGGCGGTGGTGGCCGACATCGACACGCTGCGCAGTCTGCCGATGCGCGAATTGCGCGCAGGCCTTGCCGAAGTGGTGAAGTACGGACTCATTTGCGATGCCGATTTCTTTGCTTGGCTCGAGCGTAACGCCGAGCGCTTGCTGGCGCTCGATGTCGAATCGCTGACGCATGCGATACATCGCTGCTGCACCATCAAGGCCGAGATCGTGGTCAGAGACGAGCACGAGCAGGGCGATCGCGCCTTGCTCAATCTCGGACATACCTTCGGACATGCGATCGAGAGCACGACCGGTTATTCGCGCTGGCTGCACGGCGAGGCGGTCGCGGCGGGCTTGCTGATGGCCGCCTCGATGTCTCGGCGCGCCGGACTCATGGACGAAGCCGATTTTTTGCGCGTCGAATCTTTGCTGCAAAAGCTGGGTCTGCGCACCGATGCGCGCGGCGAGCTGAGCCCCGCCGCAGCGCGTGTTGCGATGAGTCTCGACAAGAAGGTCAAGGCCGGGCGGGTACGGCTCGTCCTGATGCGCGGTATCGGTCGCGCCTTCGTGACCGACGACTATGCAGAGGAGGCGCTCACGGCCACGCTCGAGACCCACCTCGCATGACGCGCCGGACACCTCCATGACGAGCGCAAACCTGGCGGCGGACGCGGCGCCATGGGCAGCATGCGAGGCGACCTCGCGAGGGCGTCGCCACCCTGAGCCGCCACCGCAATTGCGCGGCGAGTTCCAGCGCGATCGCGATCGGATCGTGCACTCCAACGCGTTCCGTCGACTGGTCTACAAGACTCAGGTTTTCGTCAATCACGAGGGCGATCTTTA
>RGYP01000423.1 GCA_010031985.1 Gammaproteobacteria bacterium | reverse complement strand
TCGTCAGCGTTGCGGAATCGCCCCATCGGTAGTCCCCCACCTTGCGTTGCAGCGTCGCGCCACCATCGAGCTTGACGCCATCGAGGCTGCGCAACACGTCACCGACCTTGATACCGGAGGCGGCAGCGGTAGACGTTGCATCGACTTGAATGACTTGAGTCGGCTCCTTGCCTATGCGCCCCATCAGCGACACGCCGAGCACGGGCAAGGTCGGCTGCGCCGTCTGCGGCACGCCCCAAAGAAATTGCGCATACGCGGCGCTCACCGTTTTTGGTGTAGCACCCACGGCCGATGGTGTTACGGTGACCGGAATCAAAGATGCAATTCCGCCGACAAAGCCCCCGGCAAGCTGGCGTGCGGCACCGAGGTCGTAAGCCACGTGCCCGCCACCGATCAACACCACCACGATCTCGCGTGGGTCGGCGGGGTTCGAGAGTGCCTGACCCGCCTGCCATCCCATCGCGGCGTCCCAGGTCACCTGCGCAAGATAGATTCGCTCCTGATCCGCCGGGCTCATCTTGGCGTGCAAGGTATCGTCGGCATCGAAGTACGAACGCACGACTTGTCGGTGTTCTTCACTCGACAGATCGATGCGCGGCGGCAAGCGACTGCGAATGGCGGGGTCGAGCCCGTCAAACCCTCCCGCCGCCCGCACGGCGCGGACGACCTCACGCGGTGCGTTGAGCCCGACCAAGCGCAATTGCTTGTCGCGAGCAAAGAAAAAGATGTCGCGATAATGACCCCAGTGGTGCGACCACACGTCATACCAACGCGACTCGTCGAGAAAACGCTGTTCGTCGAGGTCACCCCGCCGCCAACGCTCCAGTGCCGGGTTGTCACCCCAGGGGAACATCTCGAGGCCGATGATCACCTTGCGACCGGCGGCATGCAGAGCCTCGATCGTTCGCAGTTGAACGCGATGGAACTCGCCGTTGGTGTGCTCCTCGCCCATGAAGAGCACACGAACGTCGCGCAAACGACGCGTCAACTCGACGGTATCGATGACTTCGCTGCGGCGGGTGTCGACGATGGCATCGAGTATCGGCGTGACGCTGCGTTCGCGGCGCGCCGGATCACCGACCTGCAAGTGCTCGGGGCCGCTGGCCGCAACCGGTTCGGCGGCGAGCTGCTGTCCGCCGACCGAAAGGCCGACGGACAGCAACGACGTCAAGACGAAGCGGACGAGTCCGCTCGTACGCATGCTCAAAACTTGTAGCGGAAGGTCACGCCGAATTCACGAAGCACCGGGTACGACACGCTGTAACGCCACGGAAAGAAGGTGCTTCTGCCACCACTGCCGGCGGGCGTGGTGCCGGTCGGCGTGCGATAGAACGTGCCATCCGGCAAGGCGTTGGTGAAGAACACGTCACGATACGCTGCGCTCGGCGCATCCTCGTTGGTGAGATTTCGTCCCCACAGCTCGAGGGTGTATCGATCGCCCTGCAAGCCAACCTGCATGTTCAGCTTGGTTTGCTCGGGCGTGATGGCTTGGTTGGTGGCATCGGCAAATTGCGCGTCGCGGAAGGAGAGATCGCCGCGCACGTAAATGCTGCGATCATC
>RGYP01000422.1 GCA_010031985.1 Gammaproteobacteria bacterium | reverse complement strand
GCGGCGAAGCGATCGCGCTCCGCATGCTTGTGATCGCTGGTCGATTCGACGAACGAGGGCTCGCCGTAGTTGTAGAAAATGAGACCGGTCGCGCCGCGCGGCGAGGTCAACTCTTCGATGGCGACACCCGCCGGAACGAAGAAATAGCTGCCCGGGCCCCAGACTTTTTCGCCGACCTTGATGTAGCCCGACATGATGAAGAGCTCGTACTCGGTGTAGCTCATGCCCGGCGGTTGGCGGTAACCCGGCTCGAACAGACAGGTCATGGTGCAGGCGCCGTCGTCGGTGTCGAGCGACAGCATCTTGTAATGCATGCCCTTCGGGAAGCCCGGCAGGGTCATTTTCTTAAACGGAACGTCGCGGTCGACGAAGGGTTCGATATGCGGTCTAGCCATGGTGTTTAACTCCCGGGACTTCGCTCAGAACACGACCTTGAACTTGCGCTTGGGCTTCACCGGAATTTCTTCCGGCGCGACTTTACGCATCTGGTTGTAGTGGACGTGAACGCCACGCGTCTGGATGCGGTACAAAAAGTCGGCGATCCATTTGTCGCGCTTGGGGGTCAGGGCGTCCTGCTCGGCGACGATCTTTCGGTAGCGTCGCTTCTGCTCGGTCTCTTCCTGACGCAGCCACTTTTCGACCTCTTTGCTGCGCTTGTGCTGGATGAACTTCATCGTGCTTCCTCCACGGAGCCCGAGCGGGCCCGTCCGTTCCCGACTATACGCCTGCCGCACGATCGGGGTGCACACCCCTCCCCGGTATCATCGGCGACTGTCCACCCTGCGACTTTTTCGCCCGCCCTGCGTCAGCTGACTGCGACCAAACAAGGCCTCCCGGGCCTTGGCGTCGGGGTTGCCGATTTTTTCGTGCCGCGCCAGTACCGCAAGGCCCCGCTGTACCGCCGGACGCGCCTCGATCTGCCGATACCATCGCTCGACGTTCGGAAAGTCGTCGAGCTCGATCCGATGCAACCAGCGCACCCTCACCCAAGGCCAAGTGGCAATGTCGGCGATCGAATAACGCCCCGCCAGAAATTCGTGCTTGCCCAGCTGCCGATCCATCACCCCGTAGAGCCGCAGGGTCTCGTTACGGTAGCGCTCGATGGCGTAGGGAATCTTGCGCGGCGCATAGCCTAAAAAGTGTCCGCATTGGCCGAACATCGGCCCGACGTTGGCCACCTGAAAGGTGAGCCATTGGATCACCTGATAGCGCTCGCGACGCGCCCGGGGCAGGAATTTCCCGCTCTTTTCGGCGAGGTACTGCAGTATGGCCCCAGATTCGAAAAGCGTCATGGGTGCACCGCCCGGTCCCTCGTGATCGAGGATGGCAGGAATCTTGTTGTTCGGATTGATGCGCAAGAAGCCCGGCCTGAACTGCTCGCCACGCAACATGTTGACGGCCTTGACCCGATACTCGAGCCCGCACTCCTCGAGCATGATGGGAATCTTGTGGCCATTGGGTGTCGGCCAGTAGTAAAGATCGATCACCGCATCCTCCCGTCGAAACCAGTGGCTGCGTACACTGCCCGCTTCAAGGCTGAAAAGGAATCTCGCGATGCTC
>RGYP01000421.1 GCA_010031985.1 Gammaproteobacteria bacterium | reverse complement strand
ACCTCGATCGATACCCGATCGATCAGCCCGGGCATGACCGCGATGCCGTGATCGCGGACGCGCGCGCCGCGATCGATAGGGTGGGCTGCGCGGTATTGAAGGGCTTCGTCCGCACCGAGCGGCTCCCGGCGCTCGTCGCCGAGTGCGATCGCACCGCGAAGTTCGGACACCGGAACTTCAATCGGACCAACCCGTACTTCACCACCGATCGCGAGGATCTGCCCGCATCGCATCCGCTGCGTCGTTTTTACGACCGCTCGAACGCCTTCGTCCCCGCCGATCACTTTGGCGACGACAGCATCCTTCGCGCCATTTACGAGTGGCCGGTCTTCGCGCCGTTCATTCAAGAGACGCTCGGTGAGCAACGTTTTTATTGCTACGCCGATCCGCTCGCCGACGTGATCGTCAATCTCGCCGAAGAGGGCGGCGGCTTCCCGTGGCACTTCGACACCAACAACTACACCGTCACCCTCGCGATCCAGAATGCCGAGCGTGGTGGAGACTTCGAGTACAGCCCCTACCTGCGGACTCCTACCGATGAAAACTACGCGGGCGTCGAACGCGTGCTCGATGGTGATCCGTCGCTCATCCACACGCTGCGTCTCGAGCCCGGTGACCTGCAAATTTTCAAGGGTCGCTATTCGCTGCACCGGGTGACGCCGCTGGCAGGCGCGCGCATGCGCTACGTCGCGATATTCAGCTACGTCGAAGAACCAGGCATGGTGGGCAGTCCTGAGCGCGCCCGACAACTGTATGGCCGTGTGCTGCCCATCCACCTCGAACGCGCCGGGCAGCGCGCCGATACCCTTGTCGACTGACGGCAACTTCATGCCGCGCCCCGCAACGATGAAGGCGGTGGTCACCACCGGCAACGGCGGCTTCGATCGTCTGCAGTGGTGCGAGCTACCTGTCCCGAAGCTCGGTCCCGGCGACGTGCTGCTGCGTGTGCTCGCGGCCGGCGTCAACAACACCGAGATCAACACCCGACTCGGCTGGTACTCGGCATCGGTGACCACGGCGACGAACGCGGCGGCGGCGCTCGAAGAGGAGCGTCCCACCCACAAGGTCGATGGTGGCTGGAACGCGGCCACGCCATTTCCTTTCATTCAGGGTACGGACTGTTGCGGGCTCGTGGTCGAAGTTGCGCGAGATGTCGATCAAAGACTGCTCGATCGGCGCGTGCTCGTGCGCTCTTGCATGCGGCCGCAGGGCTTTGCGTCGAGCGAAAACATCTGGATGGGATCCGACTTCGACGGCGCCTTCGCCGAGTACGTGAAAGTGCCGGCTACCGAAGTGTTCGCGGTTCGCTGCGACTGGAGCGACGCTGAGCTTGCCAGCATTCCCTGTGCCTACGCCACGGCGGAGAACATGCTGCACCGCTCGCGGGCGCAAGCCGGCGAACACGTGCTGGTGACGGGGGCATCGGGCGGTGTGGGGTCTGCCGCGGTGCAGCTCGCCAAACGCCGCGGTGCACAAGTGACGGCGATCGCCGGATCGACCAAGGCCGCCGAGGTGCGAGCGATCGGCGCCGATCGGGTGGTGGGCCGTGATGACGACGTCG
>RGYP01000043.1 GCA_010031985.1 Gammaproteobacteria bacterium | reverse complement strand
GTCGGCAAAATAAAGCTCGGAACGCGCGCGCGACATGACGAGTGCCGCCGTCACGCGGGCGTGGCGTGCCGACTCGTAGCGACGTAACGCCTTATCGATGTCTTGCGAAGTACTCATCACCCGTCCAAGCACGGCACCGTCCTCGAGCGCCATCACTGCACCTTGCCCAGTGAAGGGTGGCATGGCATGCGCAGCATCACCCAGCAACGTGGCTCGAGCCGAAGTCCAGGTGGGCAAGGGATCACGATCGAACAGCCCCCACTTGAACAAACGATCCGCGGGCGTGAGTCGCAGCAGTTCGAGGCTGTGGGACTCGAAGTCGTCGAACTCGCTCAAGAGTTCGTCGACATCGGAGCGAACGGACCAACCCTCTTCCGTCCACGCACTACGACGCGCGATGGCCACGAAGTTGACCAAGGCGCCTCGTCGCAACGGATAGCGCATCAACAGGCGTCGGGGTCCCACGGTCATGCACAACGGTGGATCGAGTAATCGAGGCGGCACGAGCTCGCCCGGAATCAATCCGCGCCAAGCCACGTAACCGGTGAAGTTCGGTCGATCGGGTCCAAAGAGAGAGCTGCGGGTCACCGAGTGAATGCCGTCGGCACCGACGAGCCAGTCGGCTTCGTGGCGACTGCCATCTTGCAACTCGACGCTGGCCGCACCAGCCGTCGTTTGCACGTGCCGAACCGCGGCGGTCGTCACGATGCATTGCGGATCGAGTGCCTGCACGGCAGCCAGCAACGAAGCATGCAGGTCGGCCCGGTGTACATGATAAAGCGGCATGCCGTAGCGCTCGCGACTTTGATCTTGCGGCAGCGCCACGAGCACCGCACCGGTTTTGAAGTGACGAATGCAGCCCGCAGGTGGTCGAGAGCCGATGCGCTCGAGCTCGGTTTCGAGTCCGAGATAGCGCAAGGCCTTGCCGGCGTTCGGCGTGATGCTGAGCCCCGCGCCGACTTCGCCCAACGCGGCAACCTGTTCGAATACCCGAACCCGCTGTCCTGCGCGCAGCAGGCCGAGGGCAGCGGCGAGACCGCCGATTCCTGCACCGACGACGATAGCCGAGGTCATGGTACGGCTTTGCGACGCACCGGCAGCGGTATGCTGCACAAATCGATCTTGCCCGCCGGGACTTTGTACCAGTCATCACGCCGATTGCGACGCGCTTCGACCAGCGCCGCAAAACTCGCCGAGTCCGTACGCAGCAACTCGAGCTCAACGCGCTCGGTCGCGGGAAGATCAGCGGCAAAAATCACTCTGCGAATGGGCGTGCGTTCGGCGGCCGTCGCGTAGAAGCCGAGGGCTTGCGTCCCGCGCGGCAGCGCCGACAAAAGCTCCATGCCACTCACCGCACGACCGAGGACGGTGATGTTGCGATCCAACTGACGCGGCGCATGACCGATCACCACGTACAGCTCGGCACCACTGCCGGAATCCGCAGCGGTGTCGCGACCGACGCCGAGCGTGCCGTAGCAATGGGTCAACCAGATGCGACCTGCCTCACGATCCCCCGCGGCCCAAAATCCGTCGACGAAGCCCGCCTGCGGCGCGAACACGTCGCCGTCGGCCAAGGAATCGAATTTGATGTCGGCGGTCCACTCGCGCTCGAATTCCGGCGGTACCCGTGCCGCGGCACCGACGATGATCTTTTTGCCGTCGGGGTCTCCCCACTGAGTCACGAAGTTGTCCTGAACCCGATTGATGCTGAGACCCTCGAACCAGCCTGTGCGAATGAGGGCGCGCAGATTCGCCACATGCTGCGGCGCGAAAACAGGTGACAGCTCGAAAATGACTCTTCCCGCATCGAGATCCATGTAGACCGTGCGCTCCGGATCGAGACTGCGCCATTCGGCGGGACGCGAAGCAGCCAACACGGCAGCAGCCGTCACGGCCTGACGGGCGAGCACGATCATGCCGCTCGTCGGAAACAGCGGCTTGCCCTTGGCGCCGTACAAGATTTCGTGGAAGCCGAAAGATTCAGCGACGAGACGATATTCGATCTCGGGAGAGATCTTCTGCTTGAACGCCGTGCTGTCGTAACTGCAGTCCCGCTTGCGGACGCGAGCCGTGAAAACTCCCTGTGCAGCGCGGCTCCAGCGAAACTCGCAACCCGCTTCGAAACCCTGCAGCCCTGCCGCCGTGGGCGAACTCGCCTTGGTGAGTCGACCGAGCTTGACGGGGTCGGCTTCGAGATTGGCGAGCTCGAGAGACGGCGGAACGACGAAGGCGCGCATCGCATCCTGCTTGCGCGCGGGGTCCTGATCGAACACGTAGATTTTCTGTTGCCAGGGTTTTTTTGAATCGAAACCGTCGAGGGAAATCTGATGGTAGTAGACGTACTCGCCGAGTGCCGACCAATCGATGCGAACGATCTTGTGGTACAAAGAAATGCGTCGCTGTGCCGTCGGATCGGTGGGATCAGCAACCACCCCTGAATAGCGCCCCGAAAAAAGCTGCGCAAGTTCGGCGAATTCCGCGGAGCGGTCAGGCGTGCTGACTGCTACCGGCGCCGCAATCGTCACTGGCACCACGACCAACCACAGGGTCGAAACCCAAAGGCTCAAAACCCAAAAGCTCAACGTCTTGAACCGTTGGGACACGGAATGTATCGATCGACGGAGTTGAGTATGCATGCCGGCATTTTAGCCCGCCGACAGTTCGCCTAGACTTCACACCATGAACATCGATGCAAAACGCAAGGCTCTGGCGGGGGGGCTCGTCGCCCCGCTCAAAGGCGGCGGTCACGGCAAAGAGACGATGGTGCGCGTCGGTCGGGAAACTCAGGGACGCGGCGGCAAAGGCGTTACGGTCATCACCGGGCTGCCACTCGCACCGTCGGCGCTCGACGATCTCGCCAAACAGTTCAAGAAGCGTTGCGGTTCGGGCGGGAGCGTCCGAAACGGTGTGATCGAGATCCAGGGCGACCACCGTGACGTGCTGGTCGCGGAGCTGGTGCGGCTCGGTTGGCCGGCGAAGCGCTCGGGCGGCTGACTTCGACGATCTCGAACGCGGGTAGCGGTGTGATCGGCACCGTCTGGCGCATGGTGCGCTCGATGTCGCGCAGCAAACCCGCCTCATCGTTCGACACCAGACTTACGGCGCGTCCGGTCGAACCCGCACGGGCGGTGCGCCCGATGCGATGCACGTAGTCCTCGGGAACGTTCGGCAGCTCGTAATTGACTACCTGCGGTAATTCCTTGATGTCGAGTCCGCGCGAGGCCACATCGGTAGCCACGAGTGCGGCGATACGGCCCGCTTTGAAATCGGCGAGCGCGCGCACGCGAGCAGCCTGACTCTTGTTGCCGTGGATGGCGGCAGAGCGAATGCCCGCACCCTCGAGCTGCTGAGCGAGCCGATTGGCGCCGTGTTTGGTACGAGTGAAGATCAGCGCCTGATACCAGGGACCCTCATCGGTCGCACCGTTGCGAAACAGATGAACCAGCAGGTGTCGCTTGCTTTCTTTGGGGACGCGAAATGCCACCTGGGCTACGCGCTCGGCCGTACTGTTGCGAGGCGCGACTTCGATCTCGACAGGATTGCGCAGCATTCGCGCGGCGAGATCACGGATATCCTGCGAATACGTCGCCGAGAACATCAGGTTTTGACGTTGTACCGGCAATATTTTGACGATGCGCCGAATGTCGTGGATGAAGCCCATGTCGAGCATGCGGTCCGCCTCGTCGAGCACGAAGTGACGGACTGCCGCCAGATCGAGCGCGCCCTGCCCCACGAGATCAAGTAGCCGACCCGGCGTTGCAATCAGCAGATCACAGCCGTTGCGCAGCGCATCAATCTGCGGACGTTCACTGACACCCCCAAAAATCACCTGCGTGCGCAGATTGGTGTAGCGCCCGTAGGTTCGCGCATTTTCACCGATCTGCGCTGCCAACTCGCGAGTCGGGCTGAGCACCAGCACACGTGGTGAACGGCCGACTGCCGCTCCGAGCTTTTGCAGCAAGGGAAGTACGAAACCGGCGGTCTTGCCGGTACCGGTCTGTGCACCGGCCAACACGTCGCCACCGGCGAGTACCGCAGGAATGGCTTTGGACTGCACGGGGGTCGGCGTGTCGTAGCCTTTTTCGGCGACGGCGCGCAGCAGATCGGGCGTGAGCCCGAGATCGGAAAATTGCATGGGAACCAAGTGGGGTTGCGAATGGGACCGCGGAGCGGCGGCGCGTTATATCACGATGCAGTGGATTGACGCGACTCGAGTTCCGCCCACCGCGCATAGGCTACCTCGATGTCGGTAGCCATGGCTTGCAATAAACGCAAGGTTTCCCGCACTTCGTCATGCGGGCGACCATAGAAAGCGGGCTCGGCGACGCGCGCGTCCAGCGCCGCTTTTTCGGCCTCGAGTTGTTCGATACGCTCCTCGAGAAGCTCAAGGGTGTCGATGTCCAGATCGTTCGTGGGCTCGTCCATCACCAGCAAGTTCGCAGGCCGTGCGAACAAACGCGCAAGCAGCAGCCGATTGCGTTCGCCTCCCGACAAAGCGCGTGCCGGCGTCAGTAATTGATCGGGGCGAAACAGAAAGTCGCGCAGGTAACCCGAGACGTGGCGGTTTTCGCCAGCGATCGGTACGAAAGCGTTTCCGCCGTTGACGTTGTCGGCCACCGATGCGGCGAGATCGAGTTGATCGCGCTGCTGATCGTAGTAGGCGACTTCCAATCGCGGTCCGCGCAGCACTCGCCCTTCCTGCGGTTCGAGCTCGCCGAGCAGCAATTTGATCAGCGTACTCTTGCCGGCACCATTCGGTCCCACGATACCGATGCGATCGCCACGCATGATCTTCACGCTCAAATCGCGAATGACGCTGCGATCCCCGAAACGCACCGTCGCCGACTCGGTCTCGAAAATTCGTTTTGCCGATTCTTGAGCCTCGGCAAGCTCGAACTCCGCACGTCCGATGCGCTCACGACGTGCGCGACGCTCGCGACGCATGTCTTGCAGAGCGCGCACCCGCCCTTCATTGCGTGTTCGCCGCGCCTCGACGCCTTTGCGTATCCAGATCTCTTCTTGTGCCAATTTGCGATCGAAGTCGGCGTTGGCTTTGGCTTCGATTTCGAGCTGCAGATTTTTTCGGGCGACGTAGTCGTCGTAGTTCCCCGGCCAAGAGCTCAACTTGCCGCGATCGAGTTCGACGACACGGGTCGCGAGGCGATTCACAAAGGCGCGATCGTGACTCACGAACAACAAGGCACCACGAAATCCGAGCATCATTTCTTCGAGCCACTCGATGGCGGCGATGTCGAGATGGTTGGTGGGCTCGTCGAGTAGAAGAATGTCGGGATCCGAGACCAACGCGCGACCCAACAATACTCGACGTCGCCAACCGCCCGAGAGTGTCGCAACCCTTGCCTCGATCGCCAGCCCCAGCCGGGAGCAAACAGCCTCGACCCGATGATCGATGTCCCAACTTTCGAGATCGCCCGGAACACCGGCCCGCACGACTTCGAATACGGAGAGATCGTCGATGACATCCAGATCTTGTTCCAGCCAGGCGACACGCGCTGCCGGCTTGACCCAGACTTCGCCATCATCGGCTACACCGACGCTCGCCACGAGCTTGAGCAAGGACGACTTGCCCTCACCGTTGCGGCCGACTACGCAGACGCGCTCCCCCTCGCCGACCAAGAGTTCGATCTGATCGAGCAGCGGTCGAGAGCCGAACGCCAGCGAAACCCCGGTTAGACGCAGCAGCACTCAGGTATCGGACTTTTTCAGGGCAAGGCCGTGTCGCATGAGCCAATCCGTGGCACTGCGAAAAGCCGGTACGGCGTCTTCAGCACGATAGGACGCACGATAGTCCGCATAAAATCCGTGCTGCGCCTCAGGGTATACGGTGATACTCGAATCTTTGTTCGCCGAAGAAAGTGCGGCGCGCATACGCTCGACCGTCTCGAGAGGAATACCGCGGTCGCGGCCCGCATAAAGGCCAAGCACCGGCGCCTGCAGCCGCGCTGCGACGTCCACCGGATGCTCGGGTTGCAGCGCTGTGGGTTCGCCCACCAGTCGCCCGTACCAGGCCACCCCCGCGGCAACCTCAGGCGAATGTGCGGCATACAGCCACGTGATGCGTCCGCCCCAGCAAAACCCGGTGACACCGAGCTTGCCGGTACCGCGTTCGCGTCGAGCCCATTTCACCGTGGCATCGAGATCGCTCATGACTTGGGCGTCGGGCACTTTGGCGACGATGTCACGCATGAGAATCTGCATGTCGGCCATGGTTGCCGGATTGCCCTGGCGCGCGAAGAGCTCCGGAGCGACGGCGAGCGCTCCGAGCTTGGCGAAGCGACGACAGACATCGCGAATATGCTCGTGCACACCAAAGATTTCTTGAATGACGATCACGACAGGCAACCGCTTTCCCTCTGTCGGTCGCGCAAAATACGCCGGCATTTCGCCATCGCCCACCGGGATGCGCGTCTCGCCTGCTTCGAGACCGGCCGTATCGGTGCTGATGGTTGCCGCGCTAACCGGCAAGGTCGCCGCCGCGAAACCACCGACCAGCGCCGTGGTCACGAAACCGCGACGATCGATCGAAGCATGGGGACGAAGGCTGCGCAGCTCGTCGTGCGAGGACGTGGGCATGGGGCTTTGCTCCTGAAGAAGTTACTGCCGCGTAGTCGATGAGACCAGCGGAATCATCACCTCGTTGCGCCGCATGAACCACGGAATGAAGGGCGCGTCATAACGCGCGATGATGGCGCTGTCGCCAGCTGCGGCGCGCAGACCCTGTCGCGCCAAGCGCGCGCGCAAGTCGCGTTCGTGCTCGCGGAAGTTTTCTTCGGTCCAACGACCTGAGTAACGCCAGACGGCGACGGTACGTGAAGGTACTTCGCGGATCGTGACTCGAGGATCGACGGGTTTTGGTACGTTGTCGCGCGTGAATTTGCGCGGCACCACGAAGCCCACCCGATACACGCCATCGACGTTGGCCTGTTCGACCGGCGCCGTCATCGCGATTTTTTCCCCAGCCGAGTCGCGTGACTGCTCGACCGGTGCGGTCATGGCGATCTCGGTACGCGTCGTGTTGGCACCGCTGATGTAGCGAAACAGACGACCGAACGCAATGTTGCCGGCGTTCATGAATCCGGCATCGACTTCGGTCTCGGCGATCATGTACGGCGAGTACTCGCGCAGTTCGTAAGCGCCGTCCTGCTCGAGCACGCGATATTCCGGGATCTCGATGGCCATGGCGGGTCGTACTGCGATGAGTGACAGCAGCATCGCGACCAATGCTGCGGTGACGCCTCGCATCAGACGACCTCGAAGAGGCCGGCCGCCCCGATCCCACCGGCAACGCACATCGTCGTTACCACGTACTTGACGCCGAGGCGCTTGCCCGCAATGAGTGCGTGGCCGACCAGACGCTGTCCGCTCATGCCATACGGATGACCGATGGCGATCGCGCCGCCATCGATGTTCAGTCGGTCGTCGGGCAGCCCGAGCTTGTCGCGGCAATAAAGCACCTGCACGGCAAAGGCTTCGTTGAGTTCCCACAAGCCAACGTCCTCGAGCTTGACACCGGCGCGCTTCAAAACTTTGGGAACGGCGAACACCGGACCGATACCCATTTCGTCGGGCTCGCAGCCGGCTACGGCGAACCCGCGGAAAATGCCGAGCGGTTTTGCACCGACCCGCGCAGCTTCGGCGGCGCTCATGACCACGCAGGCTCCCGCGCCATCGGAGAATTGGCTGGCGTTGCCTGCAGCCACCGAACCGCCCGGCGTCGCGGACTTGATTCGCGCAATCGCCTCGACGGTCGTGCCCTCGCGCAGACCCTCGTCCTCGGCAAGGGTGACTTCACGCGTGTAGAGCTTGCCCCCTGCAGCCTGATCGACGCCTGCCATACGCACCGTGATCGGAACGATTTCCGCATCGAAATATCCGGCGGCACGCGCTGCGCAAGCGCGTTGCTGACTGCGTGCGCCATATTCATCCTGTCGATCGCGCGAGATTCCGTAGCGCGCCGCCACCGTCTCTGCGGTCTGCAGCATGTTGTGATACACCGACGGCTTGTTTTTGAGCAGCCAACCCTCGGTCTGCATGTGTCGGTTGGCCTCGCCCTGCACGCAGGAAATCGACTCCAGACCACCGGCGACGTAAACGTCGCCCTCGTCCGCCAACACGCGTTGCGCCGCAAGTGCGATCGCTTGCAGGCCCGAAGAACAAAATCGCGCCACGGTGAGACCCGGCACGGTCACCGGCAAGCCGGCCCGCAACGCGGCCTGCCGCGCAACATTGAGACCCGTGGCACCCTCGGGGTTACCACAGCCCATGATCACGTCGTCGATCGAAGCGGGGTCGACACCCGCGCGTTCGACCGCCGCTTTGATCACGTGGCCGCCCATGGTCGCGCCGTGAGTCATGTTGAGCGCGCCCTTCCAGCTTTTGGCGAGTGGGGTGCGTGCGGTGGAGACGATGACGGCCTCGCGGCCCGATGTGGCGCGGCTCATGCGGCACCTCCGTTGAACGAACGAACTTCGGACGCAAGCTTTTCGATGAGCGCAGCGGGCTGCCAGAACTTCGCGTCGGCGCCCGGCAAAGCCGCAAAGGCGCGCATGCGTCGCGCCACTTCGTACAGCGTTTGCGACTCCGCGTAGTGCATCGGGCCGCCGCGCCACACCGGAAAGCCGTAGCCCATCAGATAGACGACGTCGATGTCCGAGGCGCGCTGGGCGATCTTTTCTTCGAGGATGCGCGCACCCTCGTTGACGAGCGCAAAGACGAGCCGATCGACGATCTCCCGATCGTCGATTTTGCGCAGCGGACGACCAGCAGCTTTACGCGCCTCGTCGATCACCCCGGCGACCACCGTCGAGGGATACGCCGTGCGATCACCCTTTTTGTAATCGTACCAACCGGCGCCCGTTTTTTGACCGAAGCGTCCAAGTTCGCAAATCTTGTCGGCGATGACTTGGCGCTCGGTGAGCGAGCCGTCCGCATACTTGCGTTTTCGGATCAGCCAGCCGATGTCGTTGCCGGCGAGATCGCCCATGCGGAACGGGCCCATCGCAAAGCCGAATTTCTCGACGGCGCGATCGATCTGTTCGGGGCTTGCGCCCTCATCGACCATCTGCATGGCCTGTGCCGAATAGCGATGAATCATTCGATTGCCGATGAAACCGTCGCAGACGCCGGACACTACTGCCGTCTTCTTGATTTTTTTGGACAACGCCATGGCGGTCGCCAATACGTCGGGCGAAGTCTTTGCGCCGCGCACCACTTCGAGAAGCCGCATGACGTTTGCCGGACTGAAAAAATGCAGGCCGATCACGTCCTGTGGACGCGCCGTGAATGCAGCGATCTGATCGACGTCGAGAGTCGAGGTGTTGGTCGCAAGAATCGCCCCCTGCCTGATCGTTGTATCGAGCGTTCGAAACACTTTTTCCTTGACGGACATCTCCTCGAAAACCGCTTCGATGACGAGATCGACGTCGGCGATTGCCGGATACTCCAGCACGGGCTTCAGTAAATCCATGCGTGCAGCCAGTTTGGCCGCATCCAGTTTTCCTTTCTTGAGTTGCCCCTCGTAGACCTCGCGAATCCGCGCCACACCGCGATCGAGTGCTTCCTTGCCTACCTCGAGCAAACGCACCGGTATGCCGGCATTCAAAAAATTGATGGCGATGCCGGTGCCCATGGTACCGGCGCCGATCACGGCGACCTGACGGATCTCCCGCGCTTTGGTTTCGGTCGGCATACCATCGATTCGGGAAGCGGCCCGCTCGGCGAAGAAAACATGGCGTAGCGCCTTGGACACCGAACCATTCATCAGCTGCTCGAACAGCCGACGCTCCTCAAGCAAGCCTGCATCGAAGGATTTTTCGGCGCCGAAGTGCACGGCGTCGATGATGGCGAGTGGTGCCGGATATTCTTTGAACGCGGTCTTGGCGGTGTTTCGGGCGAACTGGCAGAGCGCCTGCAGGTCTGGTTCGCGCACTTTCAGATCACGAGCCCGCGGCAATGGCTTGCCCGACTTGACCGCGGCCGCCGACGCCTCGGCCACGCCCGCTGCGGCACCGAGAAGATCGGACTCGACCACCTGATCGAAGAGCGGCGACTTGGCGAACAGACCGACGGCGAGCGGTTCGCCCGCGAGCATGACGTTGATCGCACCCTCGATTCCGATGAGTCGCGGCAAGCGCTGCGTGCCACCGGCCCCCGGCAACAAGCCGAGATTG
>RGYP01000420.1 GCA_010031985.1 Gammaproteobacteria bacterium | reverse complement strand
AGCGATCCCGGCTCCTTCAACGCCGCAGCGAGATCAGCGGAGAGCACGGTCAGTTTTTTCTCGGCTGCCAACTCGCGACGAACGAGCACGTACCCCAAGTCGGCATTCGGCATCAGCTCGTCGAAAGACGGGATCAACTCGGAGATCCGCATGCCCTCATGCCAAGCGACCACACCGGGTCGGAACACGTGACCTTCGAGCACGACGCCCGAGTCAATGGTGGGTCGCAAACGCGCGACGCGGACAACGTCACCGTTGGCGACGGGTGCCTTGCGTGCCGCGTTATCATCCAAAGAAACGCTGAAAGCCACGCGTTTACGATCTGTGGAGTTTCGTACCACGGAGATGCGCGAACCGTCCGCCTCTGCCGTGAGCCCTCCCGCAAGATCGAGGAGCGCAGCGAGCGTCGAGTTACCCTTGAGCTCGTAAACGGCCGGACGCCGGACCTCTCCGCTCACGGCGGCAGTGGCGCCGGCCGGAGGAATGAACACCACGTTCGTAGAGATCGAGTCGCTGCACGGTTGCGCCGCGGCGCTTCAGCTGAATATCGCGCAGCGAACCTGTCATGCTGATACCGCCGGAGGCATAGAGCGCGCTCGTCATCGTGGCGAGTCCGCTCACCGTGTACGCGCCGGGCTTGCGGGCTTCGCCCATCACGAACACTTGAATCGAGCGCGGAACCCCCATGCTGACGCTCGCTTGAGAGCCGATGATCTGTCGAGAAACACGTGACTCGATCTCTCCTGCAACCGAATCAAAAGACTTTCCGGCGACGTCTATAGGTCCGAGATCGGGAAAATTTAACCTTCCGTCGCGACCTACGGTCAGGCGCAGGTTGCGATTTTGCGATCCGTACAATTGAACGTTGAGTTGATCTCCTGGACCAACCACATAATTGGCGGGGACCGGCACGTCGCTTCCAGGAGCGAACGTGGAGACCCGTTGGTTGAAGAGTTCGTAACCGAAAGGTTTGAGGGCGGCGTAGCCGGTGCGATCAAGCGGCAACCGCACCAACTCCACTTTCAACTTGAAAAACGCTGGCTCCGCCTGCAATCGCTTGGTTGCCTCGATGTCTGTCAAACCCGACAGGGCTATGGGTCGCAGGCCAGGAAGCTGCAATACGCCGTCCCGGTCGATGGAGTAGGGATTACGCTGCCTGAGAAGATCGATGACCTTGGAGAGCTGCAGGCGCTCTTCCTCAGGGTACTCGGGAGCCGGTTCCGCCGGGATCACGATCGGGGGAATCCCCTCACCCACGAACTGCGTTCTTGCAGGGCGATCTTTGACGAAATCGACGGATAGAAGAACCGTATCGCCGGCCGAAAGGCGCAAATCTTTGTCCGCTTCGTCCGAGTCGTCTGGTCGGGTCGCAGTCTTGTCTTGGTTCTGTTGTCGAACCTGCTCGGGTGGCGTTTGGCTTTGATTGTTGTCGCTGATGCCGAGTTGCTCCATCAGCTGCTGCCGATCGGCGGGACTCAGCGAGCGCAGCAACTCGAGCTGCTGGGAACTTGGAACCTGAGATGACGCCGGCGCAGACGCGATGACCAATAAGCCAACCGCCAACGCCCCAGTCAATGAGCGAACGATACG
>RGYP01000419.1 GCA_010031985.1 Gammaproteobacteria bacterium | reverse complement strand
TTGGAGTAGCAGGCGTCGACAGATCGACGACAACCACTTGGCTGGCGGTGGCGACGTACGCCAAATTGCCGGCGATGGTCAGATAACGCGCGCCGGCAAGCTTGCCTTCCGGATTCCAGGTCACGAAGCGCTTCAGGAAGTTGTTTCTGAATTCACCATCGGCGAGCGTGTTGATATCGACCAGAACGAGCCCTTCGACCGAGTCGGTGATCACCGCAAAGTTGTAGATCGGCAGAAACGGCTGCTCCAGATTCGCCTTGCGCATGAGATCACCCTCATTGCGCGGCGGGTGTACCGGCTGCGTCGTCGCCAAGGCGACACAGGTGGCATTCGCCGTCTTCACCTGGGTGTTGTGGCCCAGCGGCGAGAACGGTGCACTGATCAACTTCTGGCTGATGCCCTTGTTGGCGATACCTGCGGCATCCAGCACTCGCAGGCCGCTCTTGCCCTCGGCCGAAAACAAATACTCGCCGCGCAGTTGAACGCAGCCTGCTGCATCGCCACCCAAGGCGCTGCTGCGCTGCAGCTCACGGCCTCGAGCGAGGTGCTCGGCGTACCACTTGGGGTAGGCATAGCGCTGCAGGTAACTGCCGATAACGGCTTGCGGCTCATCCCATTCCGTAACCTCGATCGCTGTCACACCTTTCTCGGTACCCACCCAAGCATTGAGACCCGCGAAATTGATGAACTGCGTCCCGTAGCCGAGTGTCTGCGCGATGATCGCGTTGTTGTCACCTTCCTTGGCGAGATGGCAGTCGCTGCAGGTCTTCGTTTCGGTTTTGCGCTCGGTGTGCGGATAGTGCGGATTCATCGCCTGCGAGCTGTATCCGGATGCTGAAATCGGCGGCTGCTGGATGTAGATTCGTTCGCGGTTGGAATTGGTCGAGGACAGCACCAGCGCCGACGAAGAACGTACCGGCGCCATCTTTCCGCCCTCGCTTGGACCGCGCCAACCCAGCATGAAGATGTCTTCGCGCAAGACCTGCGGGTTGTAAGTTGCGAAGTTGCGCGTCTCGCCACCCTCGTAGCGATGACGATCGCTCTTGGCGTTGGCTTCGATCGGCAGATGACAGCCTCCGCAACTCGTCGTCCATGGTGTGTGACAGGTATAGCACTCCATCTTGTCGTCGTTGTGGGCGAGCATTTCCCAGGGAATATCCGGTCCGAAACTCTGGTTTTTGGGATCCTTCGACATCGTCTTGGCGCGAGCGGCCTTGGCGTTGTAGTGCGGATTGCCCGGTGTGACCGAATATTTGACCTGCGATACTTCCCACTCGAGTCCTGGGGTCACGGCTGATCTTTGAATCAGCGTATCGCCACGCCACTCGAAGCGAAGCTTGCCGTCCGGGTTGCGGATGAGGCCGAGCTTGGTGCCTGACTTCAAGGCTGCGGGGCCGGAAGTACGCAAGTTGGCGACTGCTGCCGTCGTCCCGTGACAGTCCTTGCAATCGATTTCGACCGCTGCGGCAACCGAGCCATGCAGGTAACCGTTGCCGTGCGCATCTTGCGCGAAGTGGCAATCGACGCAGTGCATGCCGACATCCACGTGAATCGAGGACATCTGTACCGTCTTCTGCCACTTCTGCGGATC
>RGYP01000418.1 GCA_010031985.1 Gammaproteobacteria bacterium | reverse complement strand
TGCAACTGCACTTCGATGCGTCGCAACAGCATCGCGAACAAGTACGAAGCGCCGGCGGCACGCTCTGCGTCGTCCCGGTAATAAGGGTGTTTTTCGATCGTGTGCCGAGCGTCGTCGACGGCCGTGACGAATTCGCTCATGGCGCTCGAGAGTGCATCGGGCGTTCCATCGGTTTTGACATCGGCGTGTACCGAGCTGCCGAAGGCCGAGAGCAGGCAGAGCATAAACGCGCGGGCCCGTCGCGACGGGCTACGAGTCGTTGCAAGGTCACGTGTCATGGCGACAGTCTAACCGCACGATACAGCGAGTGCATGACGCACTCGGGATCGCGTCTGCGGACTGCAGAACGACCTCATCACTGTCGTTGGGCAAAAGACGGCTAGACTAGCGACCGGTCGATGATATTCCCGTACGACGTCGGTCTTCATTTTCCTGGTGTCTGAGCATGCGCATGACGGATATTTCTTCGCACTTCACGGATCGTCGACCGGATGCTCGAATGCGTCGCAAGGTAACCGTCGACGTGGAGTCCTGGCCGCTAGAGCGACCGTTCCGAATTTCGCGGGGTGTGAAGACCGCCGCCGATGTGGTGATCGTGGAAATCACCGATGGCCTGGTTACGGGCCGAGGCGAATGTGTTCCTTATCCGCGCTATGGGGAGAGTGTCGATTCCGTGGCTGCGCAGATTCGCTCGATCGTATCCGCGCTCGAGCAGGGCGCAAACCGCGCAGCTTGCCGCAATTTGCTCTCAGCGGGGGCCGCCCTGAACGCCGTCGATTCCGCACTCTGGGATCTCGAGTCGCGGCTGACGGGGCGCAGTGTCGATCAGTTGTTGAATGTTGGCCGACCCGCCACGCTGGTCACCGCGCTGACGGTGGGGCTCGATACACCCGAGAACATGGGCATAGCCGCTGCGCAAATCGCCGAGGCGCCGGTCATCAAAGTCAAGGTCGACGGCAACGCTCCTGATCGGCAGCTTCGTGCCGTGCATGCTGCTGCACCGAATGCCAAGCTGATCGTCGATGCGAACGAGGGATGGAGCATCGAGATCCTGAAAGATTTGAATCGCTTTCTCAAAGATATCGGGGCCGTTCTCGTAGAGCAGCCCTTGCCGGTCGGCAAAGATGACTTGCTCGATGGCTTTCAGTCGGCGGTGCCGCTGTGTGCCGATGAATCGTGTCACACCGTCGACGACTTGCCTCGTCTGGTGAGTCGTTATCAGGCGGTCAACATCAAACTGGACAAGACGGGCGGCTTGACGGGGGCCGTAGCGCTGTTGGCCGCCGCACGGCGCAGCGGGATGATCGTCATGACCGGCTGCATGGTGTGTACGTCGCTGGCGATCGCGCCCGCGTGGTTGATCGCGGGCGCCTCCGACTTCGTCGATCTCGACGGTCCCTTGATGTTGAAGGCCGATCGCGACGGAGGAGTACGTGGTGACGAGGGCCAGTTGTTCGCGCCCGATCGCGTGTTATGGGGTGGCTGAAAATCGCGGCGGATGGGTCGTGATCACGGTACCGCCGAGAGATATTTCCGCGTCTTGCACCTGGCCGTCGATCATCCGCAAAACCGTCATCATCGAGACGATGCTTCGGGCGGATAAAGCAGAAACGGGGCACG
>RGYP01000417.1 GCA_010031985.1 Gammaproteobacteria bacterium | reverse complement strand
ACGGGACTCATCAAGGCGAACATCCCGACGCGCATCGCGTTTCAGGTGTCGGCCAAAGTCGATTCGCGCACCATCCTCGATCAGGGCGGCGCCGAATCTTTGCTCGGCCATGGCGACATGCTGTACTTGCCGCCCGGTACCTCCATGCCCAATCGCGTGCACGGCGCCTACGTCGCCGATGCCGAGGTGCACCGCGTCGTCGAGGCGCTGCGCAAAGCCGGCGCGCCCAATTACATCGACGAAGTACTTTCGGGGCCCAAGGGTCCGGTGCCGGGTCTGCCTGCGGAAGAGGGCGAGGGCGCAGGCGCCGAGGGCGGCGATGCCGAGCAGGACGCCCTGTACGACGAAGCCGTCAAGATCGTCGTCAACGAGCGCAAGCCGTCCATTTCGTACGTACAGCGCAGACTCAAGATCGGTTACAACCGTGCTGCGCGCCTGATCGAGTCGATGGAGGCCGCGGGCCTCGTCGGTCCGCTGCAGGCCAACGGCGGTCGCGAGATTCTCGTGCCCGCACCCTCCGGCGAGTGATCCGCCGTATGCGTTTCGCAACGCTATCGGCGTTGCTGCTGTCGCTGCTCGGCGCAACGACTGCCGCAGCGCAAGAGTTTACGGCGCTCGATCGATACCTCGAGGGGCTCGTGTCCTGGCGCGCAGAGTTCACGCAGTCGACGAGCGATTCGCGCGGTCGTCTGCGCGAGCCGCAGCGTGGCCTGCTCATCGTCGAGCGACCCGGCAAGTTTCGCTGGGTCATCGGCCCTCCGGAGCAGATCATGGTCGCAGACGGCCGTAACGTCTGGTTTTATGATCGCGATCTCGAGCAAGTCACGGTACGAGCCGCGGGCACGGCGTTGTCGGCGACGCCTGCGATGTTGTTGGCCGGCACGACGCCGCTACGCGCGACCTTCAAAGTAATGACGGCCGAGCGGCGTGACGGTCTCGATTGGGTCAAAGTTCGGCCGCTGCGCACGGGTGGCGATTTTCGCGAGGCGCGTTTCGGTTTCGCAGGCTTGGAATTGCGTCGACTCGAGATCGACGACAAGCTCGGTCAAAAAGCCCTGCTCCGATTCGACAACGGTATCCGCAATCCGCGCCTCAACCCCGCCGACCTGCGCTTCGAGCCCCCCGCGGGCGCCGATGTGATCGGCAGGCCGGTGGAGTGATGCGAACGCTGCGCTTTTGGCCGCTGTGGGCCGTCGTCGGTTTGGTGGCGCTCGGAGTACTGCTTTATCTTTGTCTGGAGCCAGCCGGTCAGGGCGGTCTGTTTCTCATCCCAGACAAGCTTTCGCATGCGCTCGGTTTCTTTGGACTGACGCTCTGGTTTGCGGCGCTCGTCGAGCGGCGTTTGTACGTGCCGGTCGGACTGCTGATGCTCGCCACCGGTATAGGCATAGAAATTGCCCAAGATCTCATGGCTCTGGGCCGTAGCGCGGAGTTCGCCGACGTGTATGCCGACTTGTTCGGTATCGTGCTCGGGCTATCGCTGTCGCTTGCGAGTCGCGACTCCTGGTTGCAACGGATCGAAAGATGGCTGCCGCGGAGCTGAACCGCCCGCTCGCTGATCGCATGCGGCCGCGCAGCCTCGACGAGTTTGTCGGGCAGGTGCAGGTCATGGCCCAGGGC
>RGYP01000416.1 GCA_010031985.1 Gammaproteobacteria bacterium | reverse complement strand
CGAAACCGAAGCTGTTGGATACCGCAACGTCGATCGGCATCCGCCGCGCGGCATTCGGCACGTAATCGAGATCGCACTCGGGATCGGGGTTCTGCAGGTTGATGGTCGGCGGTGCCACCTGATCACGGATGGCGAGCACGGTGAATATGGCCTCGACCACGCCCGCAGCGCCGAGCAGATGCCCTGTCATCGACTTGGTGGAACTGATCGCAAGCCGGCGCGCGTGCTCGCCGAAGGTCTGTTTGATCGCCACCGTCTCGGCGCGATCACCGAGCATGGTCGAGGTCGCGTGGGCATTGAGGTACTGCACCGCCCCGGGATCGAGCTGCGCATCGCGCAACGCATTGCGCATCGCGAGGCCCGCACCCGCGCCGTCTTCGGGCGGCGCGGTGATGTGATACGCATCGCCGCTCATGCCGAAGCCGATGAGCTCGGCGAGGATATCGGCGCCGCGCGCGCGCGCGTGCTCGAGTTCTTCGAGGATCACCGCACCGCCGCCGTCGGCGGCGACGAATCCATCACGATCGCGATCCCAAGGTCGCGACGCCTCGGCGGGACTGTCGTTGCGCTGCGAAAGCGCCTTGGCCTGCGAGAAGCCACCGATGCCGAGTCGCGTCGTCGACATTTCACCGCCGCCTGCGACGATGACGTCAGCGTCGCCGTATTGGATCGACCTGAAGCCGAGACCGATCGCGTGGGTCGAGGTGGTGCACGCCGTGACCACCCCGAGATTCGGCCCCTTGAGACCGTAGCGGATCGACAGGTGCCCCGAAATCATGTTGATGATCGAGGCCGGAATGAAAAACGGCGAGATCTTGCGCGGTCCGTTGGCCGACAGGAAGGCGTCGTACTCGGCTTCGATGGTCGCGAGTCCACCGATGCCCGCGCCGGTGACGACCCCGCAACGCTCGACATCATGCTTGCTGAAGTCGATCCCGGAATGGGTCACGGCCTGGATGCCCGCCGCCATGCCGTAGTGCATGAACTCGTCCATGCGACGGGCTTCTTTCGGCGTGATGTAGTCACCGACCGTGAAGCCGCGCACGGCACCGCCGATACGGGTGGCGAAGGCGCTGGTGTCGAAGCGGGTGATGAGACCAATGCCGCTCTCGCCACGCAGCACCGCATCCCATGCACTCGGGACGGTGCTGCCGACCGGAGAGACGATTCCAAGACCGGTGACGACGACTCGACGCTTGCTCACGGGAGCCTCACGCGTTGCAAATCGGGCGACGCAAATAACCGGGGCCGGCTCATGGCCGGCCCCGAGGGAATCACGCTACGAACGACTCAGGCCTTGCGGCGCGCCGTCACGTAGTCGATGGCCTGCTGAACCGTGGTGATCTTTTCCGCATCCTCGTCGGGGATCTCGGTCTCGAATTCTTCTTCGAGAGCCATCACGAGTTCGACGGTATCGAGCGAGTCGGCGCCGAGGTCGTCGACGAAGGACGCATTGTTGGTGACCTGCTCCAACTTGACGCCCAGTTGTTCGGCAACGATGGCTTTGACTTGCTGTTCGACAGTGCTCATCTGTGTATTGTCCTCTTAGCGACCTGTTTCACCGACCCCCTCGGGAGCGCCGGGCGGCGAATTGTAGGCGAAGCGGGGCCGGCTTGCCACGATTTAGGGGTTAAGCCCCTGTTTTGTAT
>RGYP01000415.1 GCA_010031985.1 Gammaproteobacteria bacterium | reverse complement strand
CGCGTGACCTTGAACCTGAACGCGAACTACCAGTCGGAGACGGCCGCGCAAGCCCTGTCGACCGACTCGTACGCCTCGGGTCCGGTGATCTTCGCGCAGCTGCCGAACAACAAGCGCACCATCGTCAACAGCCGCCTGAGCTTCAGCGACATGCAGGTCGGCAGCTCGAAGATGCGGGTGAGCGTGTGGGGCCGAAACCTGTTCGACACCGACTACCGGGAGTTCTCGCTCGGCTTCGGTGCCTCGCTCGGTCTCAACCTTGCCCAGTACGGCGAGCCGCGCACCTACGGCGTGGACTTCGCGGTGTTGCTCGGCGAGAAGTAATGCTTGAAGGGCCCGGTCGGCGACGACCGGGCCTTTTTCATTGGGCGTCGCGCAAGAGAAAGGCGGCCGCCCGCTCGCCGATCATGACGCAGGCGGCGTGGGTGTTCCCCGAGATCAAGGTCGGCATCACCGAGGCGTCGGCAACGCGCAGGCCAGCAATCCCCTGCACTCTCAACTGCGGATCGACGACCGCAGCGGGATCACTCCCCATGCGACAGGTGCCCACGGGGTGATAGCCCGTCGAGCCGTACTTGCGCGCGAATTCGAGAAGCTCGGCGTCACTCCTTGCGATCTCACCCGGGGCGGCCTCGGCCTCGATCAACGATGCAAGAGGACGGGCCGCTGCCACCTCACGCGCGATACGCATACCGCGAACGGTGATTTCCTGGTCAATCTCGGCCACCAGATACCGATGAACGATGTGCGGTGGCGTCAGGGGGTCGGTGGCAGCGATCGCCACCTCGCCTCGCGATGCGGGACGCGTGACGCACGGCGCAATGGTGAGTCCCGGATATTTGCTGAGCGCGCCTTTGCCACCCTTGGCCGCGATCTCGAGATCGCCGGTGACCGGCAAGCAGTGATACTGCAGATCGGGTCTCTGCTGCGATCGGTCGCTGATGACGAAAGCACCGCTCTGCGCCGCCGGAATCGTGAGCGGTCCGCTGCGCCGCCGCAAATATCGCCAGAGGTTGCGCAACAAACCCCAGCCTGCGAGCTCACCGTTGTAGCTGAAGACACCGGGTCTGACCCGAAAGCCCATGGGGACGACGTAATGATCCTGCAGGTTTGCGCCGACGGTCGGCCGGTCGAGCACTACGCTGATGCCGTGCCGACCGAGCAAGCGCGCATCGCCAACCCCGGACAACTGCAGCAACTGCGGACTGTGGTAAGCCCCTGCCGCAAGGATGACCTCGCGTCGCGCGCGCAGCAGCGTGCGTACGCCGCCGAGATCGCACTCGACCGCACTCACCCGAACGCCCGCATCCCCTCGTTCAAAAACGAGACGCCTCGCGACCGCCGTGGTGTAAATTTCGAGATTGTCTCTATCTTTGATGGGGTTCAAAAACACTCGTGCCGCCGACCAACGCTCGCCACCTTGGATAATGGCATCGTAGTAGCCGCTTCCCCACTGCGATCCGTCGTTGAAACTATCGGTGACCGGCGTGCCGGTCGCCGCGAACGCCGCGATCACCGCATCGTTGGTCGAATCTTTCTCGGTAGCCTTTTGCACGCGCAGTTCGGACTTCAGGAACCACGGCAGAACGTCGGGCCAGTCCCAACCCGTGGCACCGGCTGCCACCCAATCGGCATAGTCGGCCGCCTGGC
>RGYP01000414.1 GCA_010031985.1 Gammaproteobacteria bacterium | reverse complement strand
ATGCGAGTCTCTGCGGAGCACAATCGCGACTGGACCATCGAAATGAAAATGCGAAAACTCCCGAAGCCCGTGCCAGGCGAGGGCGGGAACATGCTCACCGAGACGGTCGACGAGATCATCTGGAAGAATCCGCGTAGCAATCTGCCTGGGTCGGGCCGATTCGAGGGTTTTCGTTTTCGCGGCATGATTCCCGAAACGGCGGGAAAAATTATTTTCTTCCGGTCGGTCAACGTTTGCGAGAGCGGCGAAGAACGTTACGTGGACTTGCCGAGCGAAACGCTGGAAGCAAAAACTCCAGGCTTGCCCGAGAAACTTCTCAAATTCATGACGGCAACGGCTACTCCGTCTGCATTCATGATCATCGAGAAACCGACGCGTCCGCAGTATCCGTTCGCCACGCCGGGTCCGAAGAAATAGTAAAGCCTGCGGGGAACTCTCATGCACGGTCGAATGACTCGTTATCTACTCGGTCTTTTGCTCGTCTGTGCGCTTGCGACGAGTTCCCCGCAGGGTTTTGCTCATGCCGTCCTGCTCGACTCGTCGCCGAAACCCGGCGAAATGTTGATGCAGTCGCCAGCGGAGGTCGTGGCGAACTTCAACGAGGGGGTCGGCCCCATCTTTTTCAAAGTGCTCGACGTCAAGGGCCAGCCAGTCGGTGATCCTGGAGAGATCCGTCTCGATGGAACCAAAATGATTCTGCCGCTGCGCGCTACGCTTCCGAACGGCACGTACGTTTTGACCTATCGGGTCATTTCCGCCGATACGCATCCGGTAGGCGCGACCTTCGGTTTTTCGATAGGCGAACCGATGAAGACCGTCGATGCGACGGCGGACGCCGGTAGCCGCTCCATCTGGTCGCTGGCGGTCGCCGTCAATCGCTGGGTGCTCTACGCCGGCATGTTGTGGGTGGCAGGCACAGCCTTGTTCCTGCTGCTGCTCGGGATAGAGGGCTCTTTGCGAGAGGACGCGCGGCAAAAAGCGCGATGGGCCAGCGTGTTGACGGCGCTGTCCTACGTTCTAGCCGTCGGCTTCGGCGGCGCGGATATGCAGCTGGGCGGGGTCGATGCGCTTTGGAAGGCAGCGACTTGGCGATCCGGCCTCGATAGCACACTGGCTTCCAGCGCGGTGCTCGGACTCATTGCCATGGCACTGCTGTACGCAGGCTTTGTCGCAGGCGAGCAGCGTCGCCATGGAGTTCTGATCGCTGGGGCGACGCTCGCGATAGGATCCTTTCTGGTGACCGGGCATGCGGCGACTGCGCCTCCCGCCTGGCTGATGGCACCTGTCGTCGGAGTGCATCTGCTCGCCACTGCCTTCTGGATCGGCGCATTTCGACCGTTGCTGTTGAGCACTGGACAGCTCTCCGCCGCTGATTCGGGAGCGCTGATGCAGCGATTTTCGAACTTTGCGGTACCTGCCGTGATCGTCGTTTTGATCAGCGGAACCGCCATATCGCTCAAACAACTCGGCTCGCCTGCCAAGTTGTTCGACAATGATTACGGAACGGTATTGCTCACCAAGATCATCCTCGTACTCGTGATCATCGGCATCGCGGCTTACAACAAGATCAATTTGACGCCGAGACTCATCGCGAACGACGTCGCCGGCGTTTCGAAGATCAGACGAACCATCACGCTCGAGCTCATGCTG
>RGYP01000413.1 GCA_010031985.1 Gammaproteobacteria bacterium | reverse complement strand
TACGGCACGTTCTCGTTGCTCTCGGGCTACACCAAGGCGGATGTGTCGACGGACGTCGACTTCGACAAGACCGATTTGCTGACGGCAATGCAGACCATCAAGACCGACAGCGAGACCTCGCAGTACAGCCAGGAGCTGCGCTTCACCTCCGACTTCGAGGGTCCGGTGCAGTTCATCACGGGCCTGCAGTACTGGAAAGAAGAAGTCTCGCAGACCGACAACAACAACACGGTGTTCGGTGCCGGTGTGACCTGCCCGCTTGCGAGCGGCCCGCCGTTCACGGCGCCGCCGTTGCCGCCGACCTTTGCGCCGAGCTACGCCTGTACGGGCAACTCGAACATCGTGCCGGCATTCGCGCGCTACACCTACACCGAGACCAGCGTCGCGCCGTACATGGACGACGTCGGTCGTGCCCGCGTGCCGACGCTGGTGCAGCGCAACGTCAAGCACAAGTCGGCCTACCTCGAGTTCGAGTGGGACGTCACCGAGCAACTGCGTTTGATCGGCGAAGCGCGCTACATCGACGAAGACAACTCGGTCGCCGCGCCGACGACGGCCGGTAGCCAAGGTCCGGGCACCGTCATTCTTTGCGGCGCGACCGGCGATTGTCGGGCGGCGGCCAGCATTCCGTACGCCGCGGCGCCCGGTGTGCCAGCCTCGTTCGCAGGTCTCGGGGCGCCGCTCACCCGTCTGACCTACAAGCGCAACGACTCTTACGTCTCGCCGAAAGCCACCGTGCAATGGAAGGCTTCGGAAGATCTGAACACCTACGCGTCGTATTCGATCGGCAAGAAGCCGGGCGGCTTTGCCACGCTCACGATCGGTGCGTTCGGCTTGCCGTCGCAGGCGGACGTCGAGTTCGAGCCCGAGCAGGTGAAAGTCTACGAGCTCGGCGCCAAGTGGACTTCGCCCTCGCGTACTTTGCAGATCAACGGCGCGGCCTTCCTGCAGGACTTCACCGACAAGCAGGTGAGCACGCAGGTCATCATCGGCAACACGCTCGGCAATCGCATCACCAACGCTGAGGGTGGGCAGCTCAAGGGTCTCGAACTCGCGGCCACCTGGCGCGCGACCGAGAACCTCACCATCGGCGCGGGGCTCACGCATTTCTTTGCCTACGAGTTCACGAACTACCGCACGCTCTCGGGCGGCGCGGCAGAAATCGCTCGCGTCGGCAATTGCACGCCGGTGACCACGGTGGTGGTGGAGTCGGGCGTCAACAAGGCGCGTGCCACCTGCCTGGTCGATCGCACGGGCAACAAGTTCGAGGACGTGCCGGAAACGGCGGCGGCGCTCAACTTCAGTTATCGCAAGCCCTTCGGCAACGACTCGTTCTGGTTCGTCGACGTCGACACCAGCTATGCGGGTGAGCGCTTCATCGAGGACGACAACACGATCTGGCTCGAGGCCTACACCAACGTCGATCTGCGTTTCGGCGTGGGCAGCGACAAGTGGGAGGCGGTGCTGTTCGTCAACAATGCGACCGACGACGACAAGGTCCGTTCGGCGGGTTCCGGCCCGGCGAACGCGCTCGCGACGGTGCGTCTCAACCAGACGATCGGTGCGGTCGGCGCGTTGGTGCCAGCCAACATGCGTAGCCCTTTCGGTGGATCACCCTTGGGTCTAAGAATTCCGACCCAGGTGTTCGCCAACATGCC
>RGYP01000412.1 GCA_010031985.1 Gammaproteobacteria bacterium | reverse complement strand
CCACGACTTCGCCGGCCACGACTTCGCCGGCCACGACTTCGCCGGCCACGCAGGACGACGAGCGCGTGATCGTCGGGCTGCGCGTCGTCGCTCGGGGCGCAGAGCGCTTCAGTGGCGCAAGCCTGCGACAGGCCTTGCTAGGGGAGGGCTTCGTGCACGGCGACATGTCGATCTTTCATCGGCAGCTCGCCGATGGGCGCACGCTGATGAGCGCAGCAAGTCTCACCAAGCCCGGAAACTTTGATCTCGCGACCATCGACTCGAGTCGATTCCTCGGCATCAATTTGTTTGCCGTGTTGCCGGGACCGATGCCCGGTCGCGATACGGTCGACAAGTTGCTACTTGCCGGCCACACGCTCGCCCAGCGCCTGCGTGGCGATCTGCTCGACTCGAAGGGGCAGCCGCTGACCGAGGCGCGGCTCGCTGAAATGCGGCGCGAGGCTGCCGCTGCGGCGAACTGAGCGCGTGAGCGGGCCGTGCCCATGAGCGCGGGGTCGTCGGCCGAGGCCTTGCGTCGTCGCGCTGCGCAACTGCGGCGCGACATCGAACATCACAACTATCGTTACTACATCCTCGACGACCCGGAGATCCCGGACGCCGAATGGGATCGACTGCTGCGTGAGCTGCGCGCGCTCGAGTCCGAGCATCCCGAACTCGTCACGGCCGATTCGCCGACCCAGCGCGTGGGGGTAACGCCGACCGACGAATTCGCCGAGGTGCGGCACCGCGTGCCGATGCTCTCGCTCGACAATGCGTTCACCGACGAAGATTTGCGCGCTTTCGATCGCCGAGTTCGCGAGCGCCTGGGCACGGGTGACGAGATCGACTATTCGGCCGAACCGAAGCTCGATGGGCTTGCGATCTCGGTGACCTACGAAAACGGCGTCTTCGTGCGCGCCGCGACCCGCGGCGATGGGACGACCGGCGAGGACGTCACCGCCAACGTGCGCACGATTCGTTCCTTGCCTTTGCATCTGCAGGGCAAGGCGCCGCCGTTGTTCGAAGCGCGCGGCGAAGTGTTCATGCCGGTGTCCGGTTTCGAGCGCCTGAACGCCGAGGCCGCCAAACGCGGCGAGAAAGTTTTCGCCAACCCGCGTAATGCGGCGGCCGGCAGCCTGCGTCAGCTCGATCCGCGAATCACCGCGCAACGACCGCTGGATATTTTCTTTTACGCGGTGGGCGCGATCGAGGGTGTCGATTTGCCGCCGCTGCACAGTCAGACGCTCGAGCTCTTGCGCGGCTTGGGGCTGCGCGTCTCGCCGGAGATCCGACGAGTACGCAGCGTCGCCGGCTGCCTCGAGTACTACGCCGAGATTGGTCGTCGACGCGCCTCGCTGGCGTATCAGATCGACGGGGTGGTCTACAAAGTCGACAGCATCGCGGCGCAACGTGCGCTCGGCTTCGTCGCCCGTGCGCCGCGTTGGGCGGTCGCCCACAAGTTTCCCGCCGAAGAGGCGTTGACGCAGTTGCGCGACGTCGAGTTTCAGGTCGGTCGCACAGGCGCCTTGACGCCGGTGGCGCGACTCGAGCCCGTATTCGTTGGCGGCGTGACGGTGAGTAACGCGACGCTGCACAACATGGACGAGGTGATTCGCAAAGACGTTCGTATCGGCGACAGCGTGATCGTGCGTCGGGCGGGGGACGTCATTCCGGAAGTGGCGCGGGTGCTG
>RGYP01000411.1 GCA_010031985.1 Gammaproteobacteria bacterium | reverse complement strand
CGTCGGTGGCCACCGACGAGAGCACGTATTGCGTGGCGATGGTCGCGTGACCCACGAAGGACGATTCGGTGCGCGGGGTGAAAAACCGCACCCGAACCTCGTGATCGTCACTCTCCGGGGGCAGCACGAAAGCGGTGTCGCCGTTGTTGAGTTCGCGGGCGATCCCCAGCATTTCCTCGTCCGAGAGCACTTCGGCACCGAGCACGACGCCCGCCGGATTGCCGGTGAAGAGTTGCTGAGTGAATGCGTCGACCTGAAATACCTTGATCGCTCTCGCCATCGTGACCGTACTCCGCGGGCCTCGCCGCCCGCACGCAGGGGCCGCGATTGTAGGGAAGTCGCTGCGCGAGTTCATCCCCCACGTCCATGGGTGTTCTAGGGGGGGTGCAAATGGTTGCAATGCAGCCACCGCCGTGGACAATACGCCACGCCTTGGGGTGGTCCGCTCGGACCTGAGATGTCGCATGAGGGCGACGAACCCGTTGAACCTGATCCGGTTAGTACCGGCGGAGGGAGCAGGTGATGAACATACGACTTCGGTCAAAAATTTCTTTGGTGGTGCTGATCGGGACGTGGCTCGGCGCGGCGTGGTTCGTTACCGCAGCGGCAAGTCGGGCGATCGCCGAAGAGTTGCAGGAGGTCGTGATCACCGCGACTTTGCGGCCGCAGCCGTCCCTAGATCTTGCGGCGAGCGTCACGGTGCTCGATTCTCGGACGCTGCGCGTAGCCGGGGTGCAGCATCTCGTCGACGTCCTGCCGCTCGTACCCAATCTCAATTGGGCCTCGGGCAGTTCGCGACCCCGATATTTTCAGCTGCGTGGCATCGGCGAGACCGATCAGTGGCAGGGCGCCCCCAACCCTTCGGTGGGTTTTTTGATCGATGGCATGGACTTCTCCGGCATCGGCATGCCCGCGACCTTGCTGGATCTCGGGCAGGTCGAGGTATTGCGCGGGCCGCAGGGAACGGTGTTCGGCGCCAATGCGCTTGCCGGTCTCATCAACGTTCAGACTCAGGCGGCCGAACCGATTCGTTCGCTGCGCTTCGAGGCGAGTGCGGGCGACTACGGCGTGAATGCGCTCGGCCTTGTGGCGGGCGATGCCTGGGGCGACGGCGGGGAATCGGCATGGCGAGTGATCGCACAGGGTTTTCGGGGCGATGGGTCGCGGCGTAACGCAACGCTCGGTCGCGAAGACACCAACGGTTTCGACGAGCGAACCCTGCGCTTTCGTGCGACGCATCGGTTCGGCGAACGCTGGCAGGCCGACCTCTCCTTGCTCGATGTGGACCTCGACAACGGTTTCGATGCTTTTTCGACGGACAACTCGCGAGTGACCCGATCCGATGATCCCGGTCGCGATCGTCAGTATTCGCGCGGCGCTTCGCTCGCCCTACAGCGCGATTCAGGCACGGTCAGTTTCCGCAGTCTTACCGCGCTCGTGGATGCCGATATCCATTATTCCTTCGACGGGGACTGGGGTGCTGATCCTTCCTATGATTTCACTTCGCGCTTCCTGCGTGAGCGGCACAGTCTGTCGCAAGACCTGCGCTGGTCTTCGGTGGAAAGGCACGATGCTTCGGCGAGCACCGGAACTGTCGATTGGGTAACTGGCGTTTACGCACAGCGACTCGAGGAGAAAAACGATCAGCTCGATCTCTACGACGGCGATGTC
>RGYP01000042.1 GCA_010031985.1 Gammaproteobacteria bacterium | reverse complement strand
GCACCGCTGCGGAGCCTCCAGTCGTCACCCTCATCACCCGAACGGTTCGATAACGATTTTTTGTGCCCGCCAATCGCAGTGGGCGCAGGAGAGATGTACATGGCAATCGGTCTTGTCGGCCGCAAGTGCGGCATGACCCGCGTGTTCACGGAGGCGGGTGAATCCGTTCCCGTGACCGTCATCGAGGTTCTCCCGAACCGCGTGACGCAGGTCAAATCCACCGACAAGGATGGTTACAAGGCCATCCAGGTCACCTACGGCAATCGTCGTCCGCAGCTCGTTTCCAAGGCGCTTTCGGGCCACTACGCGAAGGCGGGCACGGCCCCCGGCAAGTCGTTGGTCGAGTTCCGGCTGATCGACAAGGAAGGCGACGGCGTCGCCGTCGGTGCCGAGATCAAGGCGGATCACTTCCAGGCCGGGCAGGTCGTCGACGTCACCGGCACCACCATCGGCAAGGGCTTCGCCGGCACCATGAAGCGTCACAACTTCGGTGGCCACAACGCGACCCACGGTGTCTCCGTGTCGCACCGCACCCCCGGATCCATCGGCCAGCGCCAGACGCCGGGCCGCGTGTTCCAGGGCAAGCGCATGTCGGGCCACATGGGTGTCGCCCGTCGCACCACCGAGAACCTGAAGGTCGTCGAGGTCGATGCCGAGCGCAATTTGCTGCTGATCCGCGGCGCCGTTCCGGGTGCCGAGGGTGGTGAGGTGATCGTGCGGCCGTCCGTCAAGGCGGCGCGTCTCGCCAAGCGCAAGCGCATCGTTCCGACCAAGGGTGCCGGGCAGGCCAAGGCCGCTCCGGCCAAGAAGTGATCGGGAGCGAATAGGTCATGAAGATCAAAATCGCTGGCGGCTCCAACGAGCTGCAACTCTCGGAAGCCACGTTCGGCACCGAGTACAACGAAGCCCTGGTCCACCAGGTCGTCACCGCTTACCGCAACGCCGGCCGCTCGGGCACCAAGGCCCAGCTCACCAAGGCCGAGGTTCGTGGCGGCGGCAAGAAGCCCTGGGGCCAGAAAGGTACGGGTCAGGCGCGTGCCGGCTCGAGCCGCAGCCCCATTTGGGTCGGTGGCGGTCGCGCCTTCGCAGCCAAGCCGCGCAGCTTCGAGCAGAAGGTCAACCGCAAGATGTATCGCGGCGCCATTCGCTCCATGCTCTCTGAGCTCGTGCGTCAAGATCGCCTCGTCGTTACCAACGGGATCGATCTCGAAGCGCCGAAGACCAAGTTGCTCGCCGCGCAGCTCAAATCGCTGGCGCTCGACAACGTGCTGATCGTGGTCGAGGCCATCGAAGAAAAGTTGTTCCTGGCTGCGCGTAACCTGCCGCATGTCGATGTGCTGCCGGTCACCGCGCTCAACCCGCTCGCGCTCGCGAGCTACGACAAGGTGCTGATGACCGTCGGCGCCGTGAAGATGATCGAGGAGCGCCTGCAATGACGGCTGTCGCATCCAAACTCAGCCAAGAGCGGCTGATCAACGTGCTGGTGGCGCCGCACGTCACCGAAAAATCGGCACTCGCCATGCAGAACTCCAATCAATACGCGTTCCGCGTACGTCGTGACGCCGCGAAGCCCGACATCAAGGCCGCCGTGGAGCTCATGTTTCAGGTCAAGGTCGAGTCGGTGAACGTGGTCAACGAGCCTGGCAAAGTCCGCCGCTTCGGCAAGACTCCGGGCCGCACCCAAGATTGGAAGAAGGCCTACGTGCGTCTCGCGCCGGGCCAGACCATCGACCTCGAAGCGAGGAAAGCCTGATGGCACTTCTCAAAATGAAGCCGACGTCGCCGGGCAGCCGGTTCGCCGTCAAAGTCGACAAGTCCCACCTCTGGAAGGGCGACCCGTACGCGCCGCTGACCGAGCGTCAGGCGAAGACGGGCGGCCGCAACAACTTCGGCCGCATCACCACGCGCCACAAGGGCGGCGGGTCGCGACAGAAGTACCGCATCATCGACCTGAAGCGCGACAAAGACGGCGTCAAGGGCGTGGTCGAGCGGATCGAGCACGATCCGAACCGCACCAGCCACATCGCGCTCATCAAGTATATGGATGGCGAGCGTCGCTACATCCTCGCGCCGAAGGGCGTGGTGCCGGGCGACGAAATCCGCTCGGGTGCCGACTCGCCGATCAAGGCGGGCAACGCCATGCAGCTGCGTCACATCCCTGTCGGTTCGACGGTGCATAACGTCGAGTTGAAGCCGGGTGCCGGTGGTCAGCTCGCGCGCAGCGCCGGCAGCTCGGTGCAGTACACCGCCCGCGAAGGCATCTACGCCTACATCCGCCTCAAGTCCGGTGAGACCCGCAAGGTGCACATCGATTGTCGCGCCACGATCGGCGAAGTGAGCAACGACGAGCACAACCTGCGCAGTTACGGCAAGGCGGGCGCGAAGCGTTGGCTCGGCATTCGCCCGACGGTCCGCGGCCTCGCGATGAACCCGGTCGATCACCCCCACGGTGGTGGTGAGGGCAAGTCTGGTCAAGGTAATCCGCACCCGGTTTCGCCGTGGGGTTGGAACACCAAGGGCAAGAAGACCCGCACCAACAAGCGCACGAATCACATGATCGTGCAGCGTCGACAGAACAAGGTCCGCTGAGCGGTCCGGTAAGGTCAGGAGTCAAAAGTGCCTCGTTCACTGAAGAAAGGTCCGTTCGTCGACCTGCATCTCGCCAAGAAGGTGCAGACCGCCGCTGCCAAGAACGATCGCAAGCCGATCAAGACCTGGTCGCGTCGTTCGCTCGTCACCCCCGAGATGGTGGGTCTCACCATTGCCGTGCACAACGGCAAGCAGCACATCCCCGTGCTCGTCACCGAGAACATGGTCGGCCACAAGCTCGGCGAGTTCGCGCCGACCCGTACCTTCAAGGGTCACTCGGGCGACAAGAAAGTCGCGGCCTGACCGGAGAGCAATCAATGGAAGTCACGGCAAAACTCAAGTACGCGCGCATCTCGCCGCAGAAGTGCCGGCTGGTCGCCGACGTGGTTCGCGGCAAGCCCGTGGGCAACGCGCTCGCGACTCTGCGCTTCATGCCGAAGAAGGGTGCGGAAATCGTCCTCAAAGTTCTCGAGTCCGCGGTGGCGAACGCCGAGAACAACAACGGCGCCGACATCGACGAACTCAAAGTTCAGCGCATCATGGTCGACACCGCTCCGGTGCTGAAGCGTTTCGCCGCTCGCGCCAAGGGCCGCGGTGCCCGCATCGTCAAGCGCAACAGCCACATCACCGTCGTCGTCGGCGACGGCAGGAAGGACTGATTCATGGGCCAGAAAGTCAATCCAATAGGCATCCGCCTCGGCATCACTCGCGAGTGGTCCTCGAAGTGGTACGCCAGCAAGAAGCAATTTCCGCTGCACGTGCACACGGACTTCCGCGTGCGCGAGTTCCTGCGCAAGAAACTCGCCGAGGCTTCGGTCTCGCGCATCCAGATCGAGCGTGCCGCGAACAAGGTCAACATCACGATCGAGACCGCACGTCCCGGTATCGTGATCGGCAAGAAGGGTGAGGACATCGAGAAGTTGCGCGCCGAAACGGCGACGCTGCTCGGCCGTCCGGTCGCCGACATTCGTCTCAACATTTCCGAGATCCGCAAGCCGGAACTCGATGCGCAGCTCGTTGCCGACGGTATCGCGCAGCAGATCGAGAAGCGTGTGATGTTCCGCCGCGCCATGAAGCGCGCCGTGATGAGCACCATGCGCAGCGGCGCACTCGGCATCAAGGTGCGGCTCTCGGGTCGCCTCAACGGCGCCGAAATCGCCCGCACCGAGTGGTCGCGCGAAGGGCGCATTCCGCTGCACACCTTCCGCGCCGACATCGATTACGGCTTCGGCGAAGCCCGCACTACCTACGGCGTGATCGGCGTCAAGGTGTGGATCTTCAAGGGCGAAGTGTTCGACAAGGAAGACCTGGCGAAGGCCGCCCCCGAGGGTGATGCCGCCGCGGCTCCCGCCACCGATGCTGCCGCAGCGACTGCTGCGCCGGCGGCCTGAGCGGACTGAGGAATTGCAGCCATGATGCAACCCAAGCGCACCAAATACCGCAAGCAGTTCAAGGGCGACAACGCCGGACTCGCGCAGCGCGGCAACAGCGTGGCCTTCGGTGATTTTGGCCTCAAGGCCACCGAGCGCGCGCGCATGACGGCTCGCGAGATCGAAGCTGCGCGCCGCGCGATGGCCCGTCACGTGAAGCGTGGCGGCCAGATTTGGATCCGTGTCTTCCCGGACGTCCCCATCTCGAAGAAGCCGCTCGAGGTCCGAATGGGCTCGGGCAAGGGCAACGTCGAGTATTGGGTCGCCAAGGTCAAGCCGGGCAAGGTCCTCTTCGAAATGGAAGGGGTGGACGAAAAGACTGCGCGCGAAGCGTTCCGGTTGGCCGGCGCCAAGCTCTCGGTCACGACCTCCTTCGTGAAGCGACAGGTACGCTGACATGAACGCCAAGGATCTGCGCGGCAAGGCCGCGAACGAACTCAACGAGGAACTCCTCAAGCTGCGTCGCGAGCAATTCTCGCTGCGCATGCAGCGCGCGACGGGTCAGGCGGTCAAGCCGCACGACTTCGGCCGCACGCGCAAGGACATTGCTCGCCTGAAGACGGTGCTCGCCGAAAAGGCGGCTGCTGCCAAGGCCCCGGGGAAGTAAGCCATGACCGACACCCAAGAAAACAAGACCCTGCGCACGCTCACCGGGCGCGTGGTCAGCAACAAGATGAACAAGACCATCGCGGTCGAGATCGAGCGCCTGGTCAAGCACCCGCGGTACGGCAAGTACATTCGCCGCACGACCAAGTTGCTCGCGCACGACGAGACCAACGAGTCGCGTGAGGGGGACACCGTGACGATCGCCGAGTGTCGTCCGCTGTCGCGCAACAAGTCCTGGCGGCTGGTGTCCGTCGTGGAGCGTGCATCGTGATCCAGCTGCAATCACTGCTGAATGCCGCCGACAACAGCGGCGCCAAGACGCTCATGTGCATCAAGGTGATGGGCGGCACTCGCCGTCGCTACGCCGCCGTCGGCGACATCATCAAAGTTTCCGTCAAAGACGCGATTCCGCGCGGCAAGGTCAAGAAGGGCGAGGTCTACGACGCGGTCGTGGTGCGCACCCGTCGTGGTGTGCGTCGTCAGGATGGCTCGTTGATCAAGTTCGATGGCAACGCCGCCGTGCTGCTCACCAACAAGCTCGAGCCGATCGGCACGCGCATCTTCGGACCCGTCACGCGCGAACTGCGCACGGCGCAGTTCATGAAGATCATCTCGCTCGCGCCGGAAGTGCTCTGAGGACCCCGTCATGAGAAAGATCCGCAAGGGCGACAACGTCATCGTCATCTCGGGCCGCGACAAGGGTCGCAAGGGCGCCGTGGTCAGCGTGCTCGACGACGATACTTTGATCGTCGAGAACGTCAACCGCGTCAAGCGGCACACGCGCGGTAATCCGCAGCAGAACAAGCCGGGCGGCATCCTCGAAAAGGAAGCCCCGCTGCATGTTTCGAAAGTGGCGCTTTTCAACCCGGGTACGCAGAAAGCCGACCGTGTGGGCGTGAAGCGCCTCGCCGACGGCAAGCGTGTCCGCTTCTTCAAGTCCAACGGAGAAATGATCGACGCTTGAGCGTCGATCCTTCAGGACCACCAGCATGGCAAGACTTCAACAGTATTACCGCGACAAGGTTGTGCCGCAGCTTCGCAAGGACCTCGGCGTCAGCAACGTCATGGAAGTCCCGAAGATCGTGAAGATCACGGTCAATATGGGCGTGGGCGAGGCCGTGGCCGACAAAAAGGTCATCGAGGCCGCAGCGGGCGATCTCGCCAAGATCACCGGCCAGAAGCCCGTGCTCTGTCAGGCGCGCAAGTCGATCGCATCGTTCAAGGTCCGCGAGGGTCTGGCGATCGGTTGCAAGGTCACGCTGCGTGGCGCGCGCATGTACGAATTCCTTGATCGTCTGATCAGCGTCGCAATGCCGCGTATTCGCGACTTCCGTGGCGTGTCGCCGCGCTCCTTTGACGGTCGTGGTAACTACAACATGGGCGTCAAAGAACAGATCATCTTCCCCGAGATCCAGTACGACCAGATCGACCAGATCCGGGGCATGGACATCACCATCACCACGACGGCGAAGGACGACAAGGGAGGCCGGGCTTTGCTCGAGGCTTTCCAGTTCCCCTTCCGCAAGTAACAGGGCAGCAAAGAACATGGCCAAGACGAGCATGGTGGAGCGCGAGAAGCGTCGCGCCGCAACCGTCAAGAAACACGCGGCGAAGCGCGCCAAGCTGAAAGAGGCGATCCGCGATCCGCGTACGTCTCCCGATGATCGTGCCGCAGCGCAGGCTGCGCTGCAGAAGATGCCGCGTGACGCGAGCCCGAGCCGCGGCCGCAAGCGCTGTGCGATCACGGGTCGCCCGCGCGGGGTTTATCGCAAGTTCGGCCTCTCGCGCGTGAAGATTCGCGAGACCGTGAGCCGCGGCGAGCTGCCGGGCGTGTCGAAGGCGAGCTGGTAGGAGCGCACGCCATATGAGCATGACTGATCCCATTGCCGACCTGCTGACCCGCATCCGCAACGCCCAACTCGCGCGCAAGAGCGAAGTGAGCGTCGGATCGTCGCGCCTCAAGCAGGCGGTCGTCAAAGTGCTGAAGGACGAAGGCTACGTTGCGGATTTCCGCATCGCCTCGGACGGCGGCAAGAACACCATGACCATCGCCCTCAAATATTACGAGGGTCGTCCGGTCATCGATCGTCTCGAGCGCGTCTCGCGTCCCGGTCTGCGTATCTATCGTGGCAAGGACGAATTGCCGAAGGTGCTCGGCGGCATGGGGACGGTGATCGTCTCCACCCCGAAGGGTGTCATGACGGACAAGCAGGCCCGGGCCATCGGCCAGGGCGGCGAAGTCCTGTGCATCGTCGCTTGAGGAAGCGAACATGAGTCGTGTAGCAAAACAACCGGTCGTGCTGCCGCAAGGCGTCACCGCCACCATTACCGCCGAGGCGGTGACCTTGAAGGGCGCCAAGGGCTCGCTCTCGGTGCCGCTCAACGGCGGCGTCAAGGTCGTGCAGGGCGACAAGCAGCTCGAGCTGCAGTACGACGCCAGCAACCGCATGCAAGCGGGTGCCACGCGTGCGCATCTCGCGAACATCGTCACCGGCATCACCAAGGGTTACGAGCGCAAGCTCGAGCTCGTCGGCGTCGGCTACCGTGCCGCGGTGCAGGGCAAGACGCTGAACCTCACGCTTGGTTTCTCGCACCCGGTCGCCGTCGAGATGCCCGAAGGCATCACGGTCGAGGCGCCGAGCCAGACCGAAATTCTCATCAAGGGAATCGACAAACAGCGCGTCGGCCAGGTGGCGGCGGAGATCCGCGGACTGCGTCCTCCCGAGCCTTACAAGGGCAAAGGCGTGCGTTATTCCGGCGAGCAGATCTCGCTCAAGGAAGGCAAGAAGAAGTAACCGCAGGCGCGCAACGAGGATCGAGCAATGCAGATCACAAAGAAAGAGCGACGACAGCGCCGTGCCGTGCGGGCCCGCGCCAAGATTCGCGAGCTGGCTCAGCCCCGGCTCACCGTGCACCGTACGCCGCGTCACATTTACGCGCAGGTGTTCGATGCCACGGGGTCACAGGTGTTGGCCGCAGCATCGACCGTGCAGGACGCGGTGGCCAACGGCCTCGCGGGCACGGGCAACGTGGAGGCCGCCAAGGCGGTTGGCCGGGTGATCGCCGAGCGCGCGAAGGCCGCAGGCATCAGCAAGGTCGCGTTCGATCGCGCCGGATTCATGTACCACGGACGCATCAAGGCGCTGGCGGATGCCGCGCGTGAAGCGGGCCTGGAATTTTAAGGCAGGACACACACGCTATGGCACGAGTGGAAAAATCCCAGGCCACCGACGAGTACCTCGAGAAACTCGTTGCGGTGAACCGTACCTCCAAGACCGTGAAGGGCGGCCGCCAGTTCGGCTTCACCGCACTCACCGTGGTGGGTGACGGAGCCGGTCGCGTCGGTTTCGGCTTCGGCAAGGCGCGCGAAGTACCGGTCGCCATCTCCAAGGCGATGGCCGCTGCCCGCAAGAACATGGTCAACGTTTCTTTGAAGAACGAGACGTTGCACTACTCGGTGAAGGGCAGTCACGGCGCGACGCGCGTGCTGATGCAGCCCGCCTCCGACGGTACCGGTGTCATCGCCGGCGGCGGTATGCGCGCGGTGCTCGAGTGCGCAGGCGTGCGTAACGTGCTCGCCAAGAGCTACGGTTCGCGCAACGCGATCAACGTCGTGCGCGCCACGGTCAAGGCGCTCGCCTCGGTGCGTTCGCCCGAAGAAATCGCCGCCAAGCGCGGCAAGTCCCTCGAAGAAATCACGGGTTGATCGTCATGGCGGCCAAGCAGCTGAAAGTCACCTTGAAAAAGAGCACCCACGGCCAACTCGCGAACATCGCGCAGTCGGTGCGCGGGCTCGGACTGCGCAAGCGTCACCAGACGGTCACCGTTGCCGATACGCCGGAGAACCGCGGTTTGATCCGCACGGCGCGTCATCTGCTTGCGGTGGTAGAGGGCTGAAGCCCTTCACCGCAGACTGAAGGAGATTCACACGATGCGTATCAACACCATCAAGCCAGCCCCGGGTTCCAAGCGTCCACGCCTGCGCGTTGGTCGCGGTGCTTCGGCCGGTCAGGGCAAGACTTGCGGACGTGGCGTCAAAGGCCAGCGTGCACGCAAGGGCGGCTATCACAAAGTCGGCTTCGAAGGCGGTCAGATGCCGCTGCAGCGTCGCATGCCGAAAGTCGGCTTCCGCTCGGCGATCAAGGCTACGCGCGCCGAAGTTCGTCTGGACGAACTGGCCAAGGTGAAGGCGGACGTCATCGATCTTGCCGCACTGAAGGCGGCGAACGTCGTGCCGGCTCAGGCCGAAGTCGCGAAGGTCGTGCTCTCGGGCGAGATCAAGAAAGCCGTGACGCTCAAGGGCATCGGTGCCACCAAGGGCGCGAAGGCGGCGATCGAAGCGGCCGGCGGCCGCATCGAAGCCTGAAGCAACCGAACAGGACGACAGAGTGGCAACAGGGGTAGGCAATCCGGCAGCAGCTCTCGCGGACGCAACGCGTTTCGGCGAGGTGCGCGCGCGGGTGTTGTTCCTGTTGGGCGCGCTGATCGTCTACCGCATCGGCACTTTCATTCCCGTTCCAGGAATCAACCCGGCCGAAGTCGCCCGGTTCTTTCAAGACAACCAGGGCACGATCCTCGGCATCGTCAACATGTTCTCGGGCGGCGCCATGGAGCGTTTGTCGATTTTCGCCATGGGTGTGATGCCCTACATCTCGGCGTCGATCATCGTGCAGATGGTTTCGATGGTTTATCCGCCTTGGGAAGAGATGAAGAAAGAAGGCGAGGCCGGACGTCGCAAGATGACGGCGATCACCCGCTACTTCACACTGATCCTCGCGATCTTCCAGTCTCTGGCGGCCGCGACGGCGTTGCAAAACGGCGGTATGGTCAATACGCCGGGATGGTCGTTTCTCTTCATCGCTACGGTCACCATGACCACGGGGACCATGTTCCTGATGTGGCTTGGCGAACAAGTCACCGAGCGTGGCATCGGCAACGGCATTTCCATGATCATCCTCTCGAGCATCGTCGCCGGTTTGCCTGGCGCGCTGGGCCGAACCATCGAGTCGGTGAACACGGGTGAGATGTCCGGTGTGTTCGCCCTCGTGCTGATCGTGATGGTGCTCGGCGTCACGGCGCTCTGCGTATACGTTGAACGCGCCCAGCGTCGCATCGCCGTGCATTACGCCAAGCGTCAGGTCGGCCGTCGCGTGATGGCCGGGCAAACGAGCCATCTGCCTTTCAAGCTCAACATGTCGGGGGTGATTCCGCCGATTTTCGCCTCGAGCTTGCTGCTGTTCCCCGCCACCATCGCCCAATTCTTCGGGACGGGCGAAGGCCGCACTGCCGATATCCTGCAGGGAATCGCCGCTTCGCTCGGGTACGGGCAGCCGTTGCACCTCGTGCTCTACGTCATCATGATGATTTTCTTCTGCTTCTTTTACACGGCGCTGGTGTTCAACTCGCGCGAGACGGCCGAGAATCTCAAGAAGTCGGGGGCGTTCATTCCGGGTCTGCGTCCCGGTGCTCAAACCGGTGAGTATCTCGACAAAGTATTGACGCGATTGACGCTGTGGGGCGCGCTGTACGTATCGGGCGTATGCGTCGTACCGGAAATTCTGGCAGCCGAAGGTGGCGTGCCGTTCGTATTCGGCGGCACGTCGCTGTTGATCGTCGTGGTGGTGGCCATGGATT
>RGYP01000410.1 GCA_010031985.1 Gammaproteobacteria bacterium | reverse complement strand
CCCCCGCAACCCCGATTTCAATGGGGCCGAACAGCAAGGTTTCGGCCACTATCAAGCGACGATGATCGAGGCACGTCGTTGCAGTGCGGCGGTGGCGTATCTCACCGTGGCGCGGCAGCGTCGAAATCTCGAGATCAGCACGCGATCGATGGCGTTGCGAGTCGTGCTCGAGGGCGGACGTGCGACCGCACTCGAATATCGATGCGGCTCTGCAAAAAGAACGGTTCGTGCGCGTCGTGAGTTGCTGCTCTGTGGCGGTGCCATCGGTTCGCCGCAACTTTTGATGTGTTCTGGGATCGGCCCGATCGACGAGCTCGAGCGCGCAGGCATCAAGGTCGAGGTGGCGCACCCCGAAGTGGGCAAAAATCTGCAGGACCACCTCGACTACTGCACGCTGCAGAAGAGCACGCGCGCGGTGACCTATGATTTTGGTCTCTTGGAGGAAGGACTCGCCGGGCTCCGTTATCTCGTGACACGCAGCGGACCCGGCGCCTCGAACATCGCGGAGACGGGTGGTTTTTTGCGCTCCAAGTGGGCCAGCGACGAACGTGCCGATCTGCAGTTTCATTTCGTTCCGGCGCAGCTCGACGATCACGGGCGCAACAAGTTGCCGGGGCACGGCTATACCTTGCACGCCTGTTACCTGCGCCCGCAGAGTCGTGGACACATCGGTTTGCGTTCGGCCTCGATGCTCGATGCGCCGCGCATCCACGCCAATTATTTGAGCGCCCCGGGCGATCTGCGGCATCTCGTCGAGGGCGTGCGTATCTCGCGCGAGATTTTCGCGACACGTGCGTTCGCCGACTATCGTGGTCGCGAGGTGTTCCCGGGATCGGACATGCGCACCGACGCCGAACTCGAAGCGGCGATCCGTGCCAAGGCCGAATCGATCTACCATCCGGTCGGTACCTGCCGCATGGGTGCCGATGACGGCGCCGTGGTCGATGCCGAATTACGACTGCGCGGCGTGGCGGGTCTGCGCGTGGTGGACGCTTCGGTGATGCCACGCTTGATCGGCGGCAATACCAACGCGCCCACCATCATGATCGCGGAAAAAGCCGCGGATCTCCTGAAGTCGGCGCATTGAACGCGTCCGTCTCCAGACCCTTCGCGGAGCTTTCGCCCGATGCCGTGCTCGAGGCCGTCGAATCTTTGGGGATGGAGTGCGATGGCCGTCTCTTCGCCCTCAACTCCTACGAAAACCGGGTTTATCAGGTGGGCTCGCCGACGCACGGCATGCTGGTACTCAAGTTTTACAGACCGCAGCGTTGGACTGACGCCCAGATCGTCGAAGAGCTCGAGTTCGGTACGGAACTCGCGGCTGCAGATCTGCCGGTCGCTGCGGCGCTCGCGACCGGCGATCGGCTTCTGCACCAGCGGGCCGGGCTGCGATTTGCGGTATTTCCCCGTCTTGCCGCGCGCCCGGCGGAGATCGATGCTCGTGGCTCGCTGGAGCTCGTCGGTCGCACGCTCGGCCGCATGCACGCCGTCGGTGCGCGTCGTCGCTTCTTGCAGCGTCCCGCGCTCAGTAGCGATCGTCTCGGCTGGCAGGCGCGTGATGCGCTCCTCGGGTCGCGTTTTCTCGAAGAAATGACTCGACTCGGCGCGCTTGATGCGTCGCTCATGGACAAGTACGCAGAAGTCTCTGCCGAGCTTCTCGAGACGGTCGATAAGCAGAT
>RGYP01000409.1 GCA_010031985.1 Gammaproteobacteria bacterium | reverse complement strand
ATCGACACGTAGTTCTCGTCGACGTCGATCTTCATGTCTTCTTTTTTCGCTCCGGGGATTTCTGCCTGGATAGTGTACGCATCATCATCTTCGCGAACGTCCATGCGGATCTCCGGAATCTGCGAATCGACGATGAAGGGTCGGCGCATGAAGCCGCGAACGACATCTTCGAGATCGTTCATCTGATCGGTCAGGGAAAGTTTTTTCATTTCATCACTCCTTAGAAGTACTCGGTATCGGGTACGAGAAAAGTATCTGATGCATCGAGGTCGCGGGTCCGTCCGCTCGATCACTTTTCTTATCTCGATGAAGAGTGCGCGATCGCGCAGGCGCTGGAGATCAACGGTCCTAAAGTTTCGTCGTCGGCGGTGTTCATCGTCGACTGAATGAAGCAACCCCAAGGAGATCTCCGTGAAGAAATTTTTGATGAAGTTCATTCGGGACGAGCGCGGTCTTGCTGCCGTGGAATACGCCATCGTGGCAGGTGTCGTGGTCGCTGGGCTTGTAGGTATTTTCGAGCTGATCGGCGGGCAGGCCACCATTCGATTGCAGCAACTTTTGAACGCGTTGACCTGATTCCAGAAAGAAAGCGGGCGGGAACCGGTGGCGTTTCCTCCCCACGCCACACGGTTCCCGCTCTCGATTCAAAATGTCTTCGTACTCTCTCGTGCAGATGGTCATTCTTTGTCCCGCCGCCATTGCAGCGGCAGTCTTCGATTGGCGCAGTCGGCGTATTCCGAACGCTCTCGTAGTTGCGATCGCCCTCGGTGGTTTCGCGGCCGTCGCCTTGACGCTCGGCAGCTCGCGACTGCCGCTGGCACTCGGGACTGGCGTCGCGGCAGGCGCTGCCTGTACGCCGCTCTACGTTCTTCGTGGTCTCGGGGCGGGCGACGTGAAGTTGATCGCGGCGACGTCGGTGTGGTGGTCGCTGAGCCAGTTGCTGGTGGCGCTGGTGGCGATCGCGCTTTGCGGTGCGCTGCTCGCCATCGGTTATCTCTCTTTCAGTCGCGATACCAGTCACGTGCCTTACGGCATGGCGATCGCGGCATCGACGGTTGGCACGGTCTTTCTATCCTGAGGAGCCCATGAACTACGAAACCAGAAAGAATCTTTGGCTCATCGCCATTGCGCTGCTCTTTGCTGCGCTGGCGGCGACACTGGCGACACGCTGGATGAAGTCGCGGGTAGCGGCTGCGGATGCAGGCAACAAAAATTTTGCTGCGATCGTGGTGACTGCGCGCGACGTGCCGATGGGAAAGCGTCTGGAGGGAGCGGACGTTCGTCTGGTGAGCACCGCGAAGGAAGGTGTGCCGACGGATGCCTATCATCGTACCGAGGACGTCGTCGGGCAGGTATCACGCTCACCGTTTTACGCCGGTGAAATGCTCATTCAGCGGCGTTTGTCGCAGTATTCGGGCGGTAGCGCATTGGCTGCGGTGGTCGCGCCCGACATGCGAGCGGTGACCGTGCGCGTCGACGATGTCCTGGGTGTTGGTGGATTCATCCTTCCCGAGAATCGAGTGGACGTCATCGCGGCATTTCAAGATGCCTCGGGCACGCACGCCGAAACGATTTTGAGAGACGCGCGCGTGCTGGCAGTAGATCAGCGCTCGAACCCCGAGTCCGATGGGCCGTTGTTGGTCCGGGCCGTGACGCTGGAGGTGACGCCGAGCGATGCCG
>RGYP01000408.1 GCA_010031985.1 Gammaproteobacteria bacterium | reverse complement strand
CCGGCATCCCGCGCATCCGCTCCGCAAGCCTCGCCGTGGTCTCGCCGGTCCTCGCAGCGCCGGCCACGCCAGCCGTGACAGCCGTGACAGCCGGGCCAGCCGTGCCGGCGCCGACCCGCGCCGCGCCGCGGTTTTTCCAGCGTCTCACTCGAATCACGCCGCTCGAACCCGACGATCTGCTCGCGGTAGCGGCCGAAGATCACTACATCCAAGTGCACACCTCACGGGGCAAGGAACTCATCTACTACCGCTTCGGCGACGCGCTCGATGAGTTGGCCGCACTCGATGGCCTGAGAATCCACCGCTCGGCGTGGATCAACCGCAAGGCCATCGAGCGCATTCAGGGCGAAGGCAGAAACATGCACGTCGTGCTGAACAACGGCGAGAGCTTTCGCGTCAGCCTCTCCAACCGTGGTGCCGTGCTGAACGCCCGCAACGCCTCGCGGAGTTGATCGATCAGCTGGCGGGTTTCCGCTCGCGCATGAATCGAATCATGCTCGGTTCGCTTTTCCTGACTTCGGTCGGCGGCACTAAAAAGTCCGGCAGACGCTCGCGCACCAGCTCGTAAATTTCCGCGGGTACACTACGCGCCGAGAGTGCGCTGCCCGTGATCGCCGAGTAGAGACAATGACCGGGGCGATCGCCCATCAGCATCCACGGCTGCCACGGACGCACGTGTACCCAATGCCCGTCGTACTCGACGCTGTCGCGCTTCGGGTCGGAGAGTTCGGACCAGCGCGCGTTGTAGCTCATGCAGTCGGACACCTGAATCCGCGCCCCGCTGCTCTCGCGTCGCCAGAGCTGCGGATCGAGCGGGTTGACCGCCCAAAAATGCGTGCGCTGCTCGAGCATCAGTCGATCTCCGGCGCGGCGCCACGGCAATACGAAGGGCCGTGACGCGGGCACGCTACCGTCGGCGCGATCGTAGAAACGCTCCTCTTTCACCTGCGGAAGAATCCAGCGATTCACTGCGGGATTCGCGATGTGGAAGGGCTCGACCGCCTCGTTCAGATAAGGATTGACCCAGCGTTCGAGCACTTTGCCGGTCGCCAAATCGGTGAAAAAACCACACTCTTTTTGCAGAAGTTGGTAGCCGCCCTGCTCGGGCACCGCGCGCAGCCGCTGCGTACTCATGCCGATCACGCCGACCAACTCGCGAACGGCTTCACCGGGTACCGCGGCCATCAGGACACCCGAGTACCACCCATGTTTGTAGCCATCGGGCGCGAGCGTTGCCGTCAGCTTCGCCATGGCGATCACGTTGCCTTCGGGGCTACCGAGATCGAGGCCATCGCGCGCCTTCGTATCGCTCGAACCGTATTCTTTGACCTGCCCCGCTGCCGCCAATACCGGAGCAGCCAGCAGTGACGACCAACCAAAACCCGACAGCAACTTTCTTCGATTCACGATGCCCCTCACGCCAGCAGCCCCGGATGATCAACCTTGATTCGCTCGAGCAACCACGGCGCAGCAGCCGCGAAGTCGTCGGCTCGGCACTTCACACCGACGAGGCGCATGTCCTGCACGCCGCCGTTATCGCTCATGCCCAACCAATCGACGAACGAATTGAGGGTCGTGTAATTGAATTGGCAATCGATCCACTCGTGACGCGGTCGCTTGAAATTTTCGGCTCGAGTCGTGAACGTGGCCAACGATGCCGCAAAGCGCGTCGGGCGAGCTGCCGCCTCGGCGGCGGCGGCGCGTCCG
>RGYP01000407.1 GCA_010031985.1 Gammaproteobacteria bacterium | reverse complement strand
TCGTCATCGACTGTGCGCATGGCGCAGGGTACAAAGTCGGCCCGCGCATCCTCGCCGACCTCGGTGCCGAAATCGTACCGCTCGGTTGCTCGCCGAACGGACGCAACATCAATCAGGGCTGTGGTTCGCTTGCGCCCGAGTTGCTGCAGCTGACCGTGCCGGGCGTGCGTGCGCAAGTGGGTATTGCGCTCGATGGCGATGGCGATCGACTGGTGATGGTCGATCACCTCGGTCGCAAGGTCGACGGCGACCAGTTGCTCTACGTGATCGCGACGCACCGACATGCCACTGGGCGATTGTCGGGGCCGGTGGTCGGAACGCTGATGACCAACTACGGTCTAGAGCGCGCACTCGGCGAGCGCGGGATCGAGTTTCACCGTGCGCAGGTGGGCGATCGCTACGTGCTCGCCAAGTTGCGCGAGACCGGCGGCGTGCTCGGTGGCGAAACCTCGGGCCATTTACTGACGCTCGATTACACGACTACGGGCGATGCCATGGTCGTCGCGCTACAGGTGTTGTCGATCATGCGCGAGACCGGCAAGACGCTCGCGGAACTCACCGCCGAGTTGACGCTGCTGCCGCAAACCATGGTCAACGTCAAAGTTTCCCAGCGCTTCGATCCGCTCGGCGTGGCGGCGGTACGCGATGCCATGACTTCGGTCGAGCAGCGACTCGCCGGCCGTGGTCGCGTGGTATTGCGCGCCTCGGGCACCGAGCCGCTCATACGCGTGATGATCGAAGCGGAAGACGGCGCCGAAGCCAAGTCGCTCGCCAACGAGCTCGCGGGCGTGGTGCGTGCGGCCGCCCCCGCGACTTGAACGACCGGCTCGAGCGGGTGCACTCGAGCCCCTATCGACTGGTGGAGGAATGGCAATGAATCGACGCCCGATGGTCGCAGGCAACTGGAAAATGCATGGCTCGCGTGCAGCCAATGCCGCCTTGCTCGATGGCGTACTCGCCGGCCTTCGTGCCCGGAGTGGGGCACGCGCGTCGGCCGAGGTCGTGGTTTGTCCGCCCTTCGTCTACCTCGCGGAGGCGGCACAGCGGCTTGCGGGGAGTGCGGTGCTGCTCGGTGCCCAGGATGTCTGCGCTGAATCGGGGCAGGGGGCCTTCACCGGCGAGGTCGCGGGATCCATGTTGCGTGACGTCGGTTGCAGCCACGTCATCGTCGGACATTCGGAGCGTCGAGCACTCTACGGCGAGAGCGACGAATGGGTCGCTCGCAAGACTTTGGCTGCGCTCGCGGCCGGACTCACCCCCATCGTGTGCGTGGGCGAACTGCTCGAGGAGCGGGATGCGGGGCGAACCCACGAGGTCGTCGGGCGGCAGTTGGCGGCCGTGATGGCCGCGCTTCGCGGCTCCGAGCTCGGGCTGACGAGTCTTGCGCGCTGTGTGCTCGCCTACGAGCCCGTCTGGGCGATCGGCACGGGTCGAACCGCCACCCCCGAGCAGGCGCAGGACGTGCATGCCTACATCCGTGGTCGAATCGTCGAGGGTGATGCTACAATTGGCGGCTCGATCAGGCTCCTCTATGGGGGCAGCGTCAAGGCGGGCAATGCCCGCGAGCTCTTTGGCATGCCCGACGTCGATGGCGGCCTGATCGGCGGGGCCTCGCTGAAGGCCGAGGAATTCGTCGCGATCGTCGCGGCGGCGGGTTAAAGATTCGGGACCGATCTCATGTTGCTGACCGCGCTGACCATCATTCAGGTA
>RGYP01000406.1 GCA_010031985.1 Gammaproteobacteria bacterium | reverse complement strand
CGGGATCGGTTTGCGCGGTGGCCGGCAGCGCGAGCGCCGCGAGTGCGATCAACAGCGAGCGCGCCGCACAAAGAACGACTTGGCGTCTCATTGCGCGGCGTCGCCTGCGCTTGCAGCGTCCGATCTTGCATAGTCCGTGTACCCGCGGGCTCCCGGGGTGTACAAAGTTTTGCGATCGAACGGCGAGAGTGGCGCGCCGGCTGCGATGCGCTCGACGAGATCCGGATTGCCGACGTAGTGCCTGCCAAAAGACACCGCCTCGCCAAGACCCCGAGTCACGGCAGCGGAAGCGGTATCCGGCTCGAATCCGTCGTTGATGATGAGCGCGCCGTCGTGATGCGCGCGCGCGAGCGCGAACGCGTCGATCGTGGTCAGCGGTGAGCGGATCACGTGCAGATAGGCACAGCGCAGTGGACGCACCGCATCGAGCAAACATCGGTAAGTGTCGAGGGGTTCGAAGTCGACGACGTCGTTGAAGGGATTGCCGGGGCAGATCCTGAAGCCGACGCGTCCGCCGCCGATCGCCGCGATCAGCGCCTCGAGGGTCTCGATGACGAAACGAGCGCGTCGCGTCGTGTCGCCGCCGTAGGCATCGGTGCGCAAGTTGGTATTGCTCGCGAGAAATTGCATGGGCAGATAGCCGCTCGTGCAGTGCAGTTCGACGCCGTCAAAGCCGGCCTCGCGCGCGAGTCGCGCCGCGTGTGCGTAATCTTCGACGACTTTGGCGATGGCGGCGATCGATAGCGGCTCTGGATCATCGCAGGCCTGCATGCCGGCGCTGTCCGTATACAGTGAAACATTGGCGCGCACGGCGCAGGGCGCGACGGTGCGCGCCGCGGCGCGTTTGTTGTGGCGACTCGCGATGCGTCCGACGTGCATCAGTTGCGCAACGATCCGTCCGCCTTTTGCGTGCACGGCGTCCGTCACTTGCCGCCAAGCCTCGACTTGCGCCGACTCGTGCAGTCCGGGCGTGCGTGGGTAACCCTTGCCGTCGATCGAAGGTTGTACGCCTTCGGTGACGATCAGGCCGGCGCTCGCCCGTTGCGCGTAGTACTCAACGTGCAGCGCCGTGGGGCGATCCTCGGCATCGGCGCGACTGCGCGTCATCGGTGCCATCACGACGCGATTACGGCACGCGATGTCGCCAAAATGGATCGGCGACAGCAGCGCGGCTGCTGTGTCTCGTGCGCGGCTCACAGCGGCCACACCGTGGCTTCGGCACCGCCGTCGAGTTCCAGCGTTTTGCCGGTCATCCACGATGAGGCCGGCGTCGCGAGGTATAACGCGGCCGCCGCGATATCCTCGACCGTGCCGAGACGCGCCAGCGGCGTACGCTTTTCCATGGCTTCGCGCACTTCGGGTGTCAGGTATTTGCCGAGCGCCTCGGTGACCACCGGCCCGGGCGCAATGGCGTTCACGCGGATGTGCGGCGCGAAGTCCTGCGCCAGCAAGCGCGTGAGTTGCGTGAGTGCGGCCTTCGCGGTGCCATAGCTCGAGAAGCTGCGCTGCGCGTAGCGCGCAGCGGCCGAGGTGATGTTGATGACACTACCGCCGCCCGTTGCACGCATCGCAGGCACCGCGAGTCGCGTCAGCGCAAACGCCGGCAACACGTTCCACTCGAGCGCTTTCAGAAATTGCTCGGGGGTGGTGCGCAGCGGATCGTTGGGGCCCGCGCCGCCCGCGTTGTTGACGAGGACGTCCAACCGCCCC
>RGYP01000405.1 GCA_010031985.1 Gammaproteobacteria bacterium | reverse complement strand
CACGGCGGCGACCGGGGCGTTGGCGAAAGCCTGTCCCGCATACATGGCGCCGAGCAGCATCGCGCCGCGGGCCTCCACGTCCGTCGGACTCACGACCGCGCGCTCGATATGCGTGGCGAGCAGTCGCAAGGCCTCGCGCGCGAGCATGTCGGAGAGCGGATTTTTGAGGCGCAAGCTGGTGTACGCCTCGATGGCATGCACCATCGCATCGATGCCCGTTGCCGCGGTGACCGGCGCTGGCATCGACAGCGTGAGCAGCGGATCGAGGATCACCCGATCGGCCAGAAGCGTGCGGCTGACCACGCCCATTTTGGTGGTGGCGCCCGTGGTGACGACGGCGACCATGGTGACTTCGGATCCGGTGCCTGCGGTGGTTGGCACCTGAATGAGCGGCATGCGGCGCGAGTTCACTTTGTCGACGCCGTACATCGTCTCGAGCGACTGCTCGCCGCACATCAGCACGGCGACGAGCTTGGCGGTATCCATGCTGCTGCCGCCGCCGAAACCGATCACGCCATCGCAGCCCGCCTGCCGAGCGAAGGCGGTCGCTTCGAGCACGATCGCGGTCGGGGGGTCGGCCACCACTTCGGCATAAACGCTCACCGCAACGCCTGCTGCCTCGAGGCTCGCGATGGCGGGGGCATGCATCTGCCGCGCGGCGATGCCGCCGTCGGTCACGAGCAAGGCGTGACGAATTCCGCTGTGCTTCGCGAGCACCCCGATTTCACTGAGGCTGCCGGCACCGAAAACGATGTCGCTCGTGGTGCTGAATTTCACGCTCGTCATGCTGGACTCTGCCTTGCTGCGCTCGATCGACGGGCGCAGTCTGCCATCCCGTAGCGAATGGCACCATAATCGAGCCATGCAAGATCTCGATGCTTTTCGTCACGACGTTCGCCACTGGCTCGAAGCCCATTGCCCGCCCGCGCTGCGTGGCGTGGCGATTCCGATCGGCGACCTCTACACCGGCGGGCGCCATCCGAAGCCCCTGTACCCCGATCAGCCCGCGTGGTGCGCCGCGATGGCCTCGCGGGGCTGGACGGTACCCGAGTGGCCGGCCGAATACGGCGGCGGTGGGTTGTCGCGCGAGCAGTCGACCGTGCTGCGCGAGGAGATGCGCCGGGTCGGTGCGCCGACGCCACTCTTCAGCTTCGGCATCAGCATGCTCGGGCCCGTGCTGCTCAAGTTCGGCAGCGAGGCGCAGAAGCGCCGCTTCTTGCCGGAGATCGTACGCGGCGAGATCCGCTGGTGTCAGGGTTACTCCGAGCCGAATTCGGGTTCGGACTTGGCAAGCCTCATGACGCGCGCCGAAGATCGCGGCGATCACTATCTCGTCAACGGCCAGAAAATATGGACGTCGCACGGCGATGAGTCGGACTGGATGTTCTGTCTCGTGCGTACCAACCCGAGCGTGCCCAAGCACGAAGGCATCAGCTTCGTACTGTTCGATATGCGTACGCCAGGGGTCACGGCGCGGCCGATCAAGCTGATCAGCGGCGCTTCGCCATTCTGCGAGGTGTTCTTCGACAACGTGCGCGTCGAGAAGTCGCATCGCGTCGGTGAGGAGGGGCAGGGCTGGGCGATCGCCACGTATCTGCTCTCGCACGAGCGCGAAATGATTTCCGGCCTGGGCAGCCTCATCAGTGGCACTGCGCTCGCGCAGCGTGCACTCAAAATATTCGGCGCCGATGCCGCCGGCAAGCTGCGTAGT
>RGYP01000404.1 GCA_010031985.1 Gammaproteobacteria bacterium | reverse complement strand
TTCATCGACAAGATGCCGAACAACTTCCGCAACATCGCCCTCATCCAGCTCATTTTGCCGAATGCGAAAATCATCGATGCACGGCGCGACGCCATGGATTGCTGCTTCAGCAATTTCAAGCAGCTCTACGCGAACGGGCACCCGTTCTCGTACAACCTCGAAGACATCGGGCGCTATTACCGCGCCTACGTCGAACTGATGAGCCACTGGGACACCGTGCTCCCGGGTCGCGTGCTCTGCGTGCGCCACGAAGACGTGCTCGCCGATCTCGAGGGCAGCGTGCGCCGTATCCTCGATCATTGCGGCCTGCCCTTCGAGCCGGCCTGCATCGAGTTCCACCGCAACGAGCGACGCGTACACACCGCGAGCGCCGAGCAAGTGCGACGACCCATCAACCGCGATGGGGTCGATCAGTGGCGCCCGTACGAGCCGTGGCTCGGGCCGCTGAAGGAAGTGCTCGGCCCACTCGCCCGCTGACGACGGGCAGAGGCGCCGACGATGGGCAGCGGCGCTGCCGATCGGCCGATCAGTGGACCGACTTGATGCGCTCGAAATCGAGTACGCGATCTTCGGGTGATGAGTCGATTGCTGCCACCCGCTCACGGTGGGCGTACAACAGATAGCCGATGCAGGCGAGATAGATGCCGACCACCACGCTACCGATCCACTGGATGCGCAGCCACTGCGTCTGAAACATCACCGCGAGCGCGAACAACAGCACGACATTCATGGCGATGTGGCGCAAGCGCCCGAGGCGACTGACCGTGAGCCCGAGGTTGTCGCTGTAGAGACGGATCAGACTGTCGAGCGAATTAATCACGAACACGCTGCCGACGACGATCATCGACAGATTGACGAGGCCCGACGTGTCGATGGCGTGCAGATGGTAGTGATACAGCACGGAAAACCAGACCGCGATCGGAAGCGACGGAATCGTCAGCAAGGCGAGCAGCAGCTGCCAGGTACGCAAGCCGCCGACGAAGCGCGCGGTGAACTGCCCGATCATGATCGACCAGGCGAACCACCAGAAGAGATAGAACTCGTGGTAGTCGTTCATCGGCAGTACGAAGCGATTCAGATGAGTGAAATATTCGTTCACTCCGCTCAAGGTGCCGCCGAGGGTCGCGGGGCCGATGTCGGCATGCACGGCGAGTCCGACGATCAACGCAAGGAACATCCACACCGACGCCAGACTGAGCAGGCGTAAATATTTGATGTCGGTCGCAGTCACGGCAGATGCGAGAATCACGAGCAGGGTGATCACGTAGAACGGACCGACGACTTGCTTGCCATCACCCATCTCGGGGATGTAGCTCGGCAGGTTGGCCAGAAAAAGCGAGGCGGTGAATGCGCAGGTTCCCATGATCACGACGTTGTTGAGAACACGCACGACCGGGATCTCGAAGAAACGCACCCGCGGCTCGATCACACAAAAATAGAAACTGGTCAGAAAATAGAAGGACCAGATGAGAAAGCCCCAGAACCCGAACTCGATGGCGAGCGGATTGGCAAACGCGTACTCGGGGTTGGCCACGGTATCCGCATAGATCGGAAACTCGGTGAGCGGCAACATGATGAGCCCGACGTCGAGGCCCGACGTGAAGAGAATCGAGATGAGGGTGAACAGGGGCACCGGGGTCTCGCCGATGCAGCGCACGTTACCCCATTTCCAGAGGCAGAAAGCGACCAGGAACAGTACCAGCAACACCCCGACCGAGATGATGA
>RGYP01000403.1 GCA_010031985.1 Gammaproteobacteria bacterium | reverse complement strand
TATGTTGGAAGCCAAGAATAACGACGAACTCCCGGCGATCCCGGGCAAGCGCTACTTCGCCATCGGCGAGGTCGCCGAGCTGTGTGGCGTCAAGCCGCACGTATTGCGCTATTGGGAGCAAGAGTTCCCGCAACTCAAGCCCGTCAAGCGCCGCGGCAATCGTCGCTACTATCAGCGTCAAGACGTGATCGTGATCCGCCAGATTCGTGCGCTGCTGTACGAGCAGGGGTTCACGATCGGCGGTGCGCGCAACAAGTTGCAGGGCGAAGAGGCGCGCAGCGACGTCAGCCAAAGCCAGCAGATCGTGCGGCAACTGCGTCTCGAGCTCGAAGACATTTTGCGGCTCCTGCGCCGCTGACTCCTGCGGCGCTCGGAAGAGCAGGGTATGATCTCACCATGGGGTGCAAGGGGTCCCGAGTTCAAATCTCGGCGTCCCGACCAATTCTCTTTAGTCTCCCCGCTCCGCTTTCTTCACCTCTTCCATGGCGCGCGCTCTGCTGAGCCGCGCGCACTCGGCATCGTTGGGCTCGGCCAACGGATACACCCGACCGATTTCTTTGCAGGCCGCGAGCGCGGCATCGCCCACGCGGCGTTCGAGTTCACTGCGCCCCGCGCCGGTGTGCAGGTCCAGATCGTCGTAGCGGATTCGATAACTCAGGGTCATTTCGTTCAGGGTGGCGCCGACCGGGGTTCGGCTGACCGTGCGCGTGATGGTGCGCCGGCCGGTGACGACGATTTCCTCGATCTCGGCCGCGGCGTCCTGCGCCGCCATGCCTTGGTCGCAGCAATTCGGCGCCGCCGCGGTGGCGAGCAACAACAGCCATTCAAGGGATGGGCTCATGGGTTCGCTCCGTGTTCGTAGAGGTGACGGTGCCGTTGGGCGGCACTCTCCCGACCCCAGGATGCTGCCCTTCGATGCCTTCGCCGTCGGCGCGGCGACGCACACCGAAAAACCGGTAATATCGATAGCCAATTTCGGGTGCTACTTGTGGGGTGCGGTTTGGGTCCCTCGGTCGTGGAGTCGAACCTGCTGATCGGCGCCTGGAGCCTGCTGCTCGCGCTGGTCACGCTCGGTATTCTTTGGAACGCGCGTGACCGGGCGGTGTACCACTGGGTTCTGAGTAGCGTCCTCGGCGGTGCGTACCTTTGCCTCAACGCACCGTGGACGGGTGCCGCGTTTTACCAGTCGATTCCCGGTCAGTGGCTGCTGTCGGGGCTCGTCGTTGGCGGCGGTCTGCTCAAGGTCGTAGCGTTAGCTGCGCTCCAAAACCCAGGTTCACAGGCGCGGTCCTACACGCGTTTGGCGGCGGCGCTCGGCGCTGTGGTTGTCATCGCGCCCCTGTTGCTGCACGAGCGTCGCTGGGTTTCGTTTTTGACCTTGGCGATGACGATCGCACTCATGACGTTATTCGTAGCGAATGCCTATTCGTTCGGTCGACGTCTGAAACTGAACAACGCCAAATTGTTTTCCGCGCTGATTGGGTGCGAGGCCGCGTTGGTGGTGTTGGTCGCCTTGGCGTCTTTGCTCGGGGGTGTCGACCCGTTGCGGCCGAGCAGCGCGGCGCTGACCGTCGGCGGGCTGCTGTCGTTTTTGACGTTGGGCTTGCTCAATAACGCGCTGTTCATTGCGTTGGTGCTCGATGTCAACGTCTTGCGGGCCAACGAGAGCCAACAGCAGCTGCTGCAAGCGACGGCAGAGCGATCGCGACAGCAGGAGCGCGAGCGCATGCTGGC